>JAUWHR010000001.1 GCA_030605795.1 Anaerolineae bacterium
TCCATTTTACAGTCTAGATCCTACTTAGTTAGGTGTCCAGTTTTTGGGGTCCACTACCTTCTTCCCCCTGCACCCCCGGCAAGTCACTCCGCTTCGGTATTGAGTGAAAAATAATTTCGAATCACCTCCCAGCCTCGCTCCTCTACCCCTATGTCTCGTCCCACGCTAGCGAATAATTTTTTCTGGTTAGGGTACAATATCTAAGTTGGCGGCCAACGAGCAATGACTATTGTTTTTGGGAAACGGTAGAGATTGGTTCGAAGAGACGGACGATGCTTATAGATCTTCGCATTTGTTCGTTGCGAGGGGGAGCGAGACTGGACCGTTCGTCCCGATGAATTTATCGGGGCTGTTTTTCCTGGCGATTGGGGCGCCAACTGGCAGAGTCGAAGGTCTCGAGCCCTTCGACTGCAATTAGGACAGGATGTTTCTCGGTCAGTGGCCACGTGGTTGGACATTGGGTTTCACAAGTGGAAACCGAGGCAAGCATCCAGAGCGGAGCGTAGCGCAGTCGAAGGACGCTTGCCGAGGGGCTCTGCTCAGGATGCAGCTAAGGCCCTCGCTCCCATAAGATCATTGCACCCTTCGGGTACCTGCGGCGGTGAGGGCAAACGGTGTCCCCACAATTGGGGGACACAGGGGGGTGATGTAAAGAACAAAAGCCTTATCAGAATAGCAAGTTGATTGCAGAACACAATTGTGTTCCGATTTATGAGCCCATGCTACAATTTGTCCATGCCCGATTTTCAACTTATTGACCTGCTACGCAACATCCACTTCCTGCGCGAGGTGGACGAGATCGAACTCCAAGCCCTGGGGGCGATCCTCGAACAAAAGGATTACGCTCAAGGCGAAGAAATCGTGCGGCAAGGCACGCGAGCCGAGGCGCTGTATTTCATCGCCCGGGGCGAAGTGGACGTCATCCAAAAACAAGCCGAGGGGGCTGAGCGCCGCCTGGCCAAATTGGAACCCGGCGACACCTTCGGTGAGATGGAGCTGGTATTCCGCCAACCACTCGCCGCCGCTGTTCGAGCTACCCAACCAACCACCATCTACCGTTGGAACCGAGCCGCGGTGTCAGAATTCATGAAAGCTCATCCACAGGCACTGGCTGATTTGAAATTTGCCGCCAAATGCCGCCGCCTAGCACAACGACTCCGCTTTCGGTGGTTGGCCGATGATGAGGTTATCTATGGGTTGGCGCGTAAGCATTCGGTGCTGCTCTACGAAGGCCTCACTCTTCCATTGTTCATGCTCCTCGGCGCCGCCGCACTTTTCTGGTGGGGGCTTGCCGAAGGCGGCTCGATATTCACCTGGGGGGCGAGCGGCATCGCACTGGTCGGCTTGGCGCTGTGCGTTTGGCGGTGGGTCGATTGGGGAAACGATTTCTACATCGTCACCAATCGACGGGCGGTATGGCTTGAGAAGATTATCGGGGTCTACGACAGCCGCGTCGAAACGCCGCTGCATATGGTGCTCTCGGTGAGCGTGAGCACGGATGTCCTCGGTCGCATGTTCGGCTATGGAGATGTGATTATCCGCACTTATACCGGCCGAGTGCTTTTTCGCAATGTGGAGAACCCAAAGGCGATGGCGGCCATAGTTGATGAACACTGGCAACGGGTGCGCACCAAGAAGGAAGATACCGATCGGGAGAGCTTGGAGCACATCGTGCGCCATCGCTTGGAACCGGAGAGTGACCTGCAAATGACAGAAGAGCCAGAAGCCGATAAGCTCGTCGCTGAAGAGCCACCTGATAGGCGCGCCGGCTTTGGTCGATTTAGTTTTAAGGTCCGGTTCGAGGAGAAGGGAGTGATCACCTACCGCAAGCACTGGGCGGTACTGATGCGTGAAATCAGTTTGCCTTCCATATTGATCCTGCTGGTGGTCGGCTTCTTGGGCGCTCGATTAGGAGGGCTTCTGAAAATCAGCACGGTAGGCAACATCCTGTTGATGTCAGGCGTTGCGCTGTTGCCACTCATCTTATGGTGGACCTACCGATACGTGGACTGGGCGAATGATATCTACCAGATCACGGCTGATCAAATTGTAGACATCAACAGGAAACCGTTGGCGCGCGAATTACGTAAGATCGCTCCCCTGGAGAACATCTTGGGCACTGAGGTAGATCGTAAAGGGATCGTCGGCATCCTGCTTAATTACGGCGACGTGATCACCAACATCGGTACGGCTCAGTTCATCTTCGAAGGCGTCTATGATCCTATTGGAGTGCAGCAGGACATTGTGCACGCCCAAGAAGCTTACCTCCAGCGCAAGAGCGAACGCGATCAACGCCAGCGTCAAGATGAAATGGTAGAATTGCTCGACATCTACCACGAACGGTACACCTCCCCAGACGGGGAGAACTCACCTAAAAACAAGAGCTAGGATGACTGTACGCGAGATCGTTACCTCCCCTCGTCCCATCTTACGGAAACAAGCAAAAAAGGTACGGGCTTTAACCTCAGAGATGCAGGATCTGATCGACGAAATGATCGAGACGATGCGCGTTGCTCCAGGAGTTGGGCTAGCCGCCCCTCAGGTAGATGTCAGCCAGCGGGTGATTGTGGTTGAATACAGCGAGGACAGCCAGGATCCGGAAACACCGGCCAAGCCGGCAAAATTATATGTGGTGGTAAATCCGGAGATCGTGCGTCATTCGATGGAGACCGTAGCTGGAAACGAGGCTTGCCTTTCATTGCCGGGGTATTTCGGCGAGGTTGACCGCTATGAAGTGGTAACGGTCAAGGGGCTCAACCGTCAGGGTAAACCGTTCCGGCTTAAAGCTAAAGGCTGGCTAGCGCGCATCTTCCAGCATGAGATCGACCACCTTGATGGTGTGCTCTACATCGACCGCGCCAACCAGATGTGGCGAATCGAGGAAAGCGAAGAGGGACAAGCACCTACGATAGTATGAGTCATGTAGGGACGACCGAGCCGGTAACTACACCCCCAATAAATTCACCGGGACGAACGGCCGGCATCTAGCAGCTTCCCGCGAGCTTAAAGCTCGCGGGAAGCTATCGCCTTCGGGTGTATACCTTGGTATATGTTGGGACGTAATTAACTGGACAATGTTACATTTGTCATTGCGAGCCCTTCGATACCTCAGGACCTTCGGCTCCGCGAAGCAATCTCCAAGCACGCTAGGGGATTGCTTCGGCGCAAACAGCGCGCCTCGCAATGACACCTGGAGTGGAATCTAACATTGTCAAGTTAATCACACCATCATGGTGATTTGATTTCTTTTAAAGCTACCTTGAAGCGGACTTCAAAGGATTATATTCTTCTCAGCCAGAGACGGTGAAGATCATTGACTGCTAACAATAACATGGTAATGATGATGTAGCTCAGATTCACCAAGGCCAACCATTTCACCGGTTTCCTCCTCCCCATGCTCTACCCCCCATTGGCGTACCCCGCTAAGGTGCCCGGGATCTACGACCCGCTAAGTTTCCCTCCCTCTAGTACTGTAGTACTAGTACCAATATCAGTGTAGCACACAGGCAGACCCAAAGTCAACGCGCTCCGCCGACCACACTGTCCTCTCGTCTAAACCTTGTTCTTTGTATAAGCATTCCCTTCAATTCCAGCTCGATGTTTATACCAGCGTGATATCCGCAGTTGAGGTGCCCGGCACTTATAACATTCCTTTTAAAGCTGAAATCATCGTTTTCGGAACATACTTGATGCATTGATGCTCTCATTTGAAAGTGCCGGGCACCTTTTGATCTCCAACTTGATGTTTCCCTAACAAGATTGAAGTTAGTGGTTTGTCAATCTTGAATGGTATCGTTGGCCATCCTTCGACGCAGCCGAAGGTCCCGAGCTATGGCGAAGGGCTCAAGGTGCAAATGCAAAGAGGTGAGCATCCTGAGTCCTTCAAATTTACTCAGGATAAACTCCATGAGCCGCACAAGCGGCGAGAGCAGTCGAAGGACGCTCACCTGCAACAATCCGTTGTTGATCAGCCTATAACTTAATCTTTGACAAAGCACAAAATCTCCCCTGCTAGAAGTCTGTTAAGGTGATGTGTCAGTCGGCGTCGCGGTGGGAGTCTCTGTATCTATGAGAGGGGTATTTGTCGACGTCGATGTAGGCGTGTCGGTCGGCGTAGCCGTAGGAGTGTCTGTCGGAGTAGTCGTAGGGGTTTCGGTCGGCGTCGACGTATCGGTCGGGGTGGCCGTAACGGTTGGTGTGAAGGTATTGGTTGGAGTGTTGGTAGAGGTGGCCACCGGCGTGTCGGTCGACGTAGCCGTAGAAGTTTCAGTCGGCGTGTGCGTCATAGTCGAAATCGACCTGGATGCTTCAGTGGGGGTGGCCGTAACGGTTGGTGTGAAGGTCATGACCTCACCATCACATGCACCAGGACCGATCTCACCATTGTTGTACCCCTCCAAGGTTTCGGCTGAAGCGAGCCCGGCCTGTCGGTCTTCCTCATTAAGTTCGCTCCCTAGCGGGTGATCCACGAGCCATTGGTCGGCATCCACAACCACATTCTCGATCGCCACCCCATCGGCGCCATTCAACAGGTTGAGTACAGACGCGATGAGTTGACTTGCCAGAATGTAAGTAGTATCTCCTTGTGGTGCCTGCTCCAGAATAGTTATGGCTTCCACTTTAGTGGTGGTCACGCCACCAATCGTGATCGCCTCCGCAGGCCAGACATCAGGATGGTCTCTCCAGTAGACCATGGAGAAGGTACACGTTTCAGGATTAGGTATCTCAAGGACCTCGAACTCGAGGATCTCATCCTCACAATGGCTGGGACCGAGCAAGCCGTTGTTGTAGTCGTCCAGTATCTCGGCTAGCTCGATACCCTGAGCGCGGGCGGGATCCGTGGGGTCGCTGCCGAGAATATTCGCGGTAAGCCAGGCGTCGGCATCATCGATCGCCCCCTGAACTGATCCATTATCCGCTCCACTAGCAATGTTGAGTTTCGCCGCGATCAACTGATAGGCCAGGATGTATGTGGCGTCTCCCTCCGTCGGTGTTTTTAGGATGTTAAGTGCTTCCTCTTTGGTGTGGGTTACACCGCCAATCTCAATTTCCTCGACCGGCCAGGCTTCAGGATGGTTCTTCCAATAGCCCATGGTGTACGTACAGACCCAGGTGCCGGCCTGTAAGCGAACGTGTAGGCTCTCCGAATCGCTGAACACCGCCTTTGTCAAACCAACCGAACTGGCAACGACCACCAATGTCAGCGTGATCACAAGGCCAATGATCAGTCGGCGAGAAGCGATTCGACCGCTCAATCCCCACCCCCTGCCAAGACGAGTGGAACCCTGACGACGCGTGGCCTCTCATCCTCCCGCAACGAGCGGATGATTTCAATCCATTCGCTCAGGATGAGCAGCAAGGCGGGTAGTCCAATAAGCACCAGGTAACCCACCGGCGTGCGAATGAAGGCGACCATATAGCCGGCCAAGGGAAGGCTGAACCACACCCGACCGACCAGGTTGCTCGATGAAACCAAGGTCATATCCGGATCTTCAACCGCGTCGCCCTGGGTGCGGAAACGAATCCCGCTACTGATGCCCAACACCTCCACCACCCGGTGGGTTATGAGGGCCGGGTCACCGTTAGGACCCAGTGCGTTGAAAGTGATCACATCACCGACTCCGATTTCATCCGCAGCCGTATTCGGCTGAGAAACCACGATAGAGCCCATGGGGATGGTCGGCTCCATGCTCTGACTGAGCACGACCAACAAATTCGCCCCAAGCAGTCGCGGAGCCAACAGCAAGACCAGCGCTCCGACGATGACCAGCATCATCAACCCGTCGAGAACTCCCCGGAATGCTCGCACCAGCGGTCGAGATTCCTTCGGCTGTTCACTCCTATCCACCAATGGCGCAGCCAACGAGCGAAATTTAAGGCCTGACGGCCACGAGCGCTGTAAATCGGGGATAATCCCCCAACCCATGGTCCCCATCTTGGCGTCAAATCCCCCGTCCTGAAGTACACCCCATGACTTCGAATGGTCTTCCATCGTCCACTCGTCATCCGGCAGCGGCGGGAAGAATGGAGGTATCGAGATCCTAGGACCCTGCCAATGCGCAGGTCGCTGGTTACGAATGCTGCGGAGGTGCTCTCCAGCCCATAGATTATCTGGTTTCAGTCGTGTCACCTGCTCCAAACAATGGATCGCTTCGGCTCGGTCCTGTGCCAGGTGAGCCATCAACGCCCAGGCTGCAGCGTCCTCATTGCCGTTGCGAGCCAATTCCTGGCTGAGAACCCACCGCGCCCGGTTCGCCTGGCCGGCGTTGACCAATTCAATGCCTTGGCGAAACAATCCATTTTTCGACACGCCCGACTTTCCCTCCAACCTTGGTAATAAGGGCAGATTTAATGACTAAAGAACCTGAACCATGACCGATCAACTTCAGTGCAAGAATAACCAGTCAGATCGCCGCCGCGCTTATACACTTGATGTAGTAGTCGTGCCAAGGGCGATGGACGGCACTCATACACGCCGCCTGCTTGACCATCATCCAGATACCCGCGCCGGACGATAAGCCGGCCAGTGTCACCCGGGCACACGTTTTCTGCGCCTTGGGGTAAAGCCACCGTTACAGTAACCGTCTCCGACTCTCCCGGTTCCAAATGTTGATCCGCTCCCGGGCTCCAGTCCGTCTGGAAGTAGAAGTCGTACCCATCACCATCACAATCCCAGAGCCCTCCATACCGCACGAACACTAATCGATAGTCGCGCGGATAGGAGGTTTCATTAAAGAAGCGCAGCGTTTTGTTGAAGGAATCTCCTGGCATGATGTGAGCAAGGTCGAAATCCTGGGCAACCGGCGTAGTGCGCTCCAGCTCACCCAGCGACAGCATGCCTTGGAATTGAGGCAAAGAAACGCCAAGCACAGATACGTCAATTAAAAGGATAATGATAGCGGTTAGAGCTATCTTGGCCTGGGTCTGCAAGTTGCGCTCCCCAGCCCTCAAGGGGCTGCAAGTACTCTTCGGTGTAAGAGAATGGGTGGGGCGGAGCGGTAGAGCACCACCCCACCCGTTCGATATCTGTTGTGGAATGCAACTACGGTGTTGTGATTATGAAATTGAGCGGCTCTGTCTCCATCAGGACAGACGGAAAACCAGCCGTGGTCTCTTTGATCAGGAACTTGACACCTGTGTATGTCCCTTCAGGTAGGTCGAGAGATGTCATATAGCTCAGGCTATCATCAGGATTGGACGTGACTGATCCATACGGATGATTAGGTCCGAAGTTCCACACACCCATGCCCTTCGAGCCCTCCGAACTGTCACAGGTCGTGCCCAATTTGGGCGGGGAGCTCCAGTAGTTCCAGTATCCACGCTTGAAGTTGACTTCGGGTGGGCTGCCGCCGATGCCCTCATCTGTATCCGTACAGACACCCGGACCATTCAGGGTCACCTGGTACTCCTTGCCTCCTTCGAGTCCGTAGGCGTTTACGACGAGTTCAAGTGGTGAATCGGTCTTGTAGCACACCTCACCCTCGATATCGTCAGACAAGATTGGCAGCCAATTAGTAGTATCTTTGTTCTCAAGGGCCACGCATGACCATCCTTCAGCCATCAGGTTACGCCATTGCTTGGCTACGACCAGGATAAGCAGGTCGCCCTGCGCGCCCTGATACTTATTGCCAGCTGAAAGCGGAAAGTCCACTACCAGAGTCAGATTAACGTGGGCACCGGAACCTAGCTTACCGTTCCACCAATCTGGTTTTTTTAGACTAAATGTCGCCACATCCCACAGATTCGCAGCTCCTTCATCCCACGGCCCTGTTGGGAACACATAGACCTGGATCCAGGCTTTGTTGCTAATTTCCTTGTTGTGGATTGTGATGGGCCACTCCATGTGGTCACCTGGCTTCCAGTCGTCAAAGGTCCCAGGGGCCAAGGAGATTTCCTGATACCCCTCTAAGCCGTTGAGGGTGATGTCAATCTTGCCGGCCTCGAACTCGACATGCATCGATTCGGTATCGGTGAAGATGGCGTAGCCACCTCCTACAAACGCGGTTAGCAACACCATAGTTAGCAATGCTCCGGTAAACAACTTCTTGCGTTTCATTTCACTCTCTCCTCATGATTCAGCCTCGCGCCAGCACTGGCGCAGAGGACAAATTCCGTTTGGGGACAATTTGAAATTTTTGGACACCACCTCCTTTCTTGACTTCGGGGCCTTCGGTCTTCTCAGAGTTAGACTTAGGCATATTGCAAATACTGAGAGCTTCCCGCGTTCCTTAGTGTTATGCCCCGAGCCCTACGTCCCGGTCGGCCGCCACCGACCGAGACCACGCATAACGATTGAACGTAATGACGAAACCGACACTTTGCTTGGTTTCGTCCCTGACATCATATAGACCTCTCCTTCCGTGATTAGGCTAGCGACCGCGCTTCGGCGTGAGCCCTCGGTCGCAGGCTTTATCCTGAGCCCTTCGTCAAGCTCAGGCTTCGTCCTGAGCCTAGTCGAAGGGACGGGCTTCGTCGAATGATCGACCGAAGGCTCAGCCGACAACGCTAGCCCCAGGCGCACCGCCGGCACCATCCCATTCTCGTAAAACCTTCAATATCGCCGCAGCCTGTGGAGCTACACCCCATCCCTCCTCCGACAGGTATCACATCAAGATGGGGTTCCAACCGCTTTTCATCCACAGGGGTGCTCCCATTCGTACATGGAATCACTCGAAGCTTCTCTGCTAAGCATCCGTGTCGTCGTAGTTGATCAGCCTGTCCTCAAAGAGATATTCCGTGGGGTTCCAAGCTATCATTGTCCTGGCCGCGGCGTCATAGTCGCTGGACAGGACCAGCCAGATCTTGCCTCCATCCAGATAATTCGCATCACTGTCATTTGGGATGTCGGTGTCGAGATCAACCCGACCAGCCATGGTGATGCGACCACGACTATTGGTCCTACCACGGGCGATGAAGGCGCCAGGGTTGTCTCCGGGCCAGGGATCGGCGTAGTAGATCAGGGAATATTCGGTTTTAGGCTCAAGGCCACGACCATTAAACTTAAAGTTAAATTTTGATCCTGCGACGTTGTAAATGAGCCTACCCCGGGCACCACCATCAATGACTTCCCACGTGTTTGGATCCTTCTCATAGAGCGAAAGGGATGCAAAGGTCGGGCATCCCATGAGCTCCACCCAATCCACCGCAAGCTGCCCGTAGTCATCAAAAAACTCCCACGCCGGACCGGTTGCCTGGATCACCACTTTGATTCGGCAGGAGCCGGAGCAAGGATTGCGTAAATTGATGGTATGCTCGATCCAATTCTCTTCCTTGTTTATTAGACCCGGGTACTCGTAGACCGTGGAATTCACTCGGACTATAAACGAGTCATCAGCGAGACCATCCAATACACTAAGTTTTATTTGTGTTGCTTTGAAACCCTTCGGTACTTTAAACATGAATGACGCTGAACGGGCATGCTTGGTATCCGGAGCACCCGGTTCCCAGGTCACCCTGGCGTCGTCAACGCCACCATAATTTCCGAGGCTGGTTGCTGGTTCAATCGGGCCCCACCCTTTAAGTTTGTGGCCCGTTTCACTTCCCGGGTCCCCGATATCGATGTAGTCCAGCCGCACTGGGTCACTGCATGTATCGTAACCACTAGCCCATACTGAGGTGGCTGTTAGCAATATGGCAATCGCGACGATGAAGAAAAATAGTCTTTTCATTTCCACTATCCTCCGAAGGTCTGGGAAGCTGGATTAATCCGCTTTATCTCCTTAACAACCCGACGACCTCCCTTTTTCCGTTCACCAGGGGGTGTTCTCGTCAATTTTCTTTTAAACGTCCTGATGTCCATCTTCATTTCTGCTGTATAATAGATATGCACTGAGGGCGTCCCGCGTTCCCTAGCGAAATGTCCCTTGTGCTCAGCCTCGGCCGGCCGCCACCGGCCGAGGTCGCTTTACAACTTATTTAAATCGAGAAACCGACCCTCTGGTCGGTTTCGTTATGGGTTGCCTGAAGACCCCGCCCTTCCTACGGTCCAGGCTGTGACCCAACAAGACTCCAAATTCGTCCGCTCAATATCATCCCAAGCAACCCATATGGGATCCCCTTTACCATCAAGGATGGCACCAAGTCGCCAACTCAACTCCGTGACGCCGAAGATGCTGCTTTCATAGGTTGAGTGGCCGCGTTGATAAAGCCGCTTAAATACGTTCATTCCTCCGATACCACCCTCTCGTACCCTCATAATACAAGGTCTCAGTCACTAAAGGGTATCCGTTCGGTAACATCTCGGATACCTTTTCGAGAAGTCAATACAGGAGAAAAGTTCTTAGGCGGGTAAATCTTCCACTTAAAAAGCAGCTATTTAGAGAAAATATGGGTGATGGGAATTAAGGGGACGTACCAGTCTCAAATACATAGCCTGTGCCACGCACGGTAAGCAGGTGCTGCGGGTTTGTGGGATCATGCTCAAGTTTTCGCCGCAGCCGATAAATGAACTGTTTCACTAAATGCCATTCGCCAGTGTATTCAGGACCCCAAACGTTTGCCAGGATCGCGTCGGCGCTCAGCACCCGGCCCTGGTTTTTCACCATATAGGCGAAGATCTCAAACTCCTTCGGAGTCAATTGCACGATACGATCATCCACAAAGACATGGCGCCGCGTTGGATCTGTCAAGTACAGCACCTCGCCCGACCCCTTCAGCACTGGAAACGGCTTGTCGCTAATGCGCCGGCGAAGACATGCCGTCAGCCTCGCGAGAAGCACTTGATAGGCGTACGGCTTGATGATGTAATCATCACCCCCCACCTGCAAACCTCGAATGATGTCTTCGGTTTGTCCCCGGGCTGTGACGAAAATAATCGCGGCATCGGTCATATCCCGAAGCCGCCGACAGACCTCAAAGCCATCCATGCCAGGCATCATGATATCCAAAATGATCGCATCGGGATGTGCTTCATACGCCAGCTTGAGAGCTGCCGGCCCCGAGGGGGCTGCGAAAACCTCGAAGCCATCCTTTTGAAGGCTCAATAGGAGAAGGTCCAGAATCCTAGTATCGTCGTCAACGATCAAAACTCTGGTTTTACTAGGCATAGGTCCCCCAAAAACCTTTGTAATCGATCAGTACGATAACCTTTACTATTCATGAAATATGCAAGAAGCATACCATTTCAGGCGCCAAATCATCGCCTGTTCAGCAAAGTCCTTAAACCAAGACAATAGGAAACCGACGTTACATAGAGACTTACTCAACTGGCGAGACTCAGCCAAAGGGTTCCTCTTCATTAGATAAACATCCCAACCAAGTGGCCAGCATCATCATTGACTGGTCGTGGTCTTCAGCAATTCCACGACCAGTCTGTGATTTAATCATACTCCTTAATCAACACCGCGACAAACCAATCAAAGGTTCTCACCTCCTCCTTATGCAGATAAAACCTTCCTCAAGGGTGTAGTTCATCCATAAGATGCACGAAGCCCCTTTACCAGCAAGGGGCACATAGTAGTGCTAAGGAAGATTATTACCACGGTTTCGGATATTCTACCCGAGAAAATACTTATCCAGCTTTTATGAGGATTGTGTTTCCGTCTCCGTTGGTGTGTTTGAAGGTTTTGAGGTGAAGGTCTGCGTAGCGGTTGGAGTTGGAGTATTTGTTGGAGTTGACGTATTTGTCGGCGTCGGCGTTTCAGTTGGCGTTTCCGTCGGATCCTCGGGTTGATCCGGTACCAGAGAGATAATCTCGTCTTCGCAAAGACCAGGACCAATCAAGCCACTGTTGAATTCCTCTAGCGTCTCAGCTAGGTCGACGCCCACCTTGCGAACCTCGCCCTTCGGATCGCTACCGAGGGGATTATCCACAAGCCAAGCTTCGGCCTCGGCACGTACGTCCTCTATGGCGGTTTCATCCGCTCCATTCTCGGCATTGAGAATCGCCGGGATAAGCTGATGGATCAAGATATAGGTGGCGTTTCCCTTAGGTTGGGTTGCAAGGATTTCGATAGCTTTATCCTGCGAGTAGATATCGTCCCCGATCATGATACTCTCGACCGGCCATGCTTCAGGATGATTCATCCAATAGTCCATCGAATAGGTGCAGCCCTGCGGCCCAGGTGTATCTGTCGGTGTGGGCGTAGAAGTAGCCGTAGGAGTCTCCGTCGGCGTGGGAGTGTCTGGCGGCGGCCCAACAGGAGTATCGGTTGCTGTCGGCGTGTCGGTTGGGGTTGCCGTTGCGGTGTCAGTAGTGGTAGGGGTGTCTGTCGGCGGTTCCTTCTTCAATGGGCAACCGGCCTCATTAGCTGCTTCAAACAGGCCTTTCGTCGTTTCATAATCCCCGCTGGCGATAGCAGCTTGGAACATGCTTATCACTTCAGCAGTCGTGTAAAGGTAATTTACATCAGGATGCTGCGCGTTCAGTAAAGCTGCTGTAGCCTGTCGGATGAGTGCCTTAAGCCCACCTCCTCCTAGTTTGAGAGCTTCCAATAAAGTTAGATCTTTAGAATCATCGATATCACCGAGGGCATCTTCGAATGGCATGTCAGGATGATACGGGTCAGGCCAAAAGTTAAAGTGATGCTCTTGTTTCCAGAAGCCCAAAGTACAACCTTCACCAGGTTTGACCGGCGTCGGTGTGAAGGCGCCGATGTTAATCTTCCCTGAGATACCCAATACCTTTGACCAAAGCGTGTCGCCCACGGGGATGAAGACGCTCAGCAAGGAGACAGCGATCAGCAGAGTAACCAACGGCAATGCCCGCCGCCCAATGCTTTTCATACTTCTCAGCAATCTCTTACTGAGAATATGATCCTTCAGCCAGTGGTTCATAGAATCAACTCAATTAACCTGCGGACACCGATCGACAGCCAACCGATCTTCGGCACGGTCAGGATCACTTTGCCTTCCAATTGGCCTTCCAATATCGGAGGATCTTGGACATTGTTCGCATCCCCCTGGGTGATGAAGTAGTAGCGACCACTTTCCTTTTCAATGTCCACCACGCGGTGGATGATATAGGAATCATGATGACGAAAGCGGATGATGTCCCCGACTTCAATATCTTCAGGTGGAACATCCCGTGTGACCACGACATCACCGGCCATCAGTGCCGGGCTCATGCTCACACCGCTGACCAAGGTGGGACGGATGCCAAACAGTCCTGAGTTGAACCAAAGCAGAGCAACGGCTATCCCCGTCACCAACACCCACCCAGTGGACAGCTGCCCCTCTCTTTTCTGCGTCTCACCCCCGCTGGATTGATCAGGCATGACCTGGTTGCGGATCACGATCAACCCAAAAGCTGGGGCCATCGTTCCCAGAAAGGCGGTGACCGTCCACGGCAGGTTGGGCAGCACGGGTGATAGCCACTCGAATGCTTGTAGCACAGCCCGATATGCGATGGAAGCCGCCGGCCCACCAAGAAGCGTCAGAAAAGACGCCAATAGGTGTTCGGAAAAGGCAGGTAAAAAGGTGACCCCATAAAACTTAAAAAGGGAGGGTGCATCCACGACCGAGGTGTATTTGGCGACCGGTATGCTCAAGCAAGCTAATAATAATGAGGTAGTAACCACCGCGAGGGTTCGGCTGCCCAGGCTGAAAATACCCACCAAGTATGCACGACTGATTTCAACCGCAATCAACATCGTACAAAGGTAGAAAAGATTACCTAATGTATGAAGAAGCTGATGACTGTAAGGTGAATGACCAAATCCCAGTAATAAGCCAGCGATGACGAAGAGGGCGATTTGGAACACACCACTTAGAATCCCCATCCCTACCAGATAGAAATTCATCGGAGGGCGATGCGACAATCCAAATCGCCATCCTAGATACGCCAAGACGGCGAGCGAGGACCAGGTGATCGGTTGCGCAAGGTAGATGTTCGCCGATCCGGTTTGCACTCTGGGCAGCCTGAAATTAACCAGTAAGTAGATGGCCACCAACCAGACCAGAACAAAGAGCCAAAACCAACCCCAGGCGCCAAGATCCGCGGCCGGTTTGCCACGCTTTGCACATTGGCCTCCAAGGTTGACCGATTTTATTTCACTACGCTGTACAAAAACCTCTCGCGCCATATCGCAATGTCTCTTCCTACTTAGGTATCCTTTATCAATCTGCCTTTTCAAGACAACTTATCTCTATGGTTGAATAACATCTCCCAAATAATGGCTTGCAGGATGATGGTGCCCGTTGATAGATCTCTTCTAGCTTTACCCTCTTGGAACCTCCTTCACGACCCGCTATTTCTTTAGGTTGTTTAGTGCGTCGCAGATGTCCTTCATGATGTTAAACTGCTCTTTGGTAAGACTGGGCCAATTGGGATACTGTAATTCGATTTTATTTATGATTTCACTAAGCGTGGCATTCTCTGGATCTGTCAATTCAAGAAAGTTTCCCGGATCCACTCCAGACACATCATGCATTTCGCCAGCACAGAGAATGATTGCCTGCTGGTTGAGGCGGGTGGCCAAGTATTGAGCCGCGAAACGGGATTCGGGTGTGGCCCCTTTCCCCTTTGTGGCTTTGAAAACGCTCTCCATCTCAGGAATTGTTTCCACATTTGCCAACCAACCCGAATTCGCGCTTATGGCTGTAAGCCAACCATCGATTATCTCCGCGGAGAAGGTGTTATGAGAATCCCAATTCTTCCAGAAACCGATCGTTCCTGGCTCAACCTCTAAGAAGTGCTTCTCAATCGTAAACGTATAGTTTGCCCCTTGCTTGGAAATTTGTTCGATGTGGACGATGAATTCTTCGATCTCCCACTCCCAAGGGTATAGAACACAACAGGTCTGAGGATTAACTTCAAACACTGTAAGTTCAGGAGGTGTCTTGATCACCGGAGCGCTGCATCGGAGGGGTATATCCCCAACATTGCGGATTTCGGTCCAGAACCGGCAGGTGTAGCTGGGATAACTATTGGCGATCGTGATTTGAACCTCGTCCCCACTTTTCACCTGCGCCGTGCAGTGGGCTACCTTCTTGTCGTAACCCGGGTCGATACCGTTGTCATGAGGGTCTTTCTTGGGGCTATTCACCACACCATCGTCATCCGTAAAGGTTTTTACGAATTTAACGTCCGGGTGGGGAGCACAATAGGTACCACTAGCACCCCAAGCATGGCTCACTTGCCTGTCTTCCAAACCCAAACTTCCCACTGAGATGAGGAAGGCAACCGCGACAAAAGCAACGACTTTCACAGGAGATTCGAAATTGAATAGCTTATATGAAAGCATTACCTGCTCTCACCACATCATTCGATGAAATCACCCTTGCATCTTGCAAACCATAGCACACGAACAGAGCTCCCTATTAAAGAATGAAAGGGGAATATGCCATTCGTTTGATGATCCCGATATGTACCTTAGATTTCCTCATTTAGATTTGGAAAAACGCCACGCTCTGAGAGTCCTTACTTCCCGCGCCGAGGGACGGAGGGGGAAACCCCCTCCGTCCCTATCACCTACCGCTTTGTCTACATGAGAGCGGTAGGATTTCGTAACGCTAGGGCGCCGCAATGTAACACTCCTCGGCCGTCGCATACTCATTCCACTGCGCCATGCAGAACCAGACCTCAAACTTGTAGTTGTCGTTCTGCTCCGCAGGCTGCTCGACATGCAGAGCGAGGCTACTCGATAGCTGATCACCTTGGTGAAGCTGCAATGTAACACCATCAAAGAATTTGACGGTTATTTGATCGCAAGTAAGTGTCTTGGTCTGATTGCCCGTCAAGACGCAATTGGTGAGGTTGTCAGAGATAGGGAGAATGTTGATGCCGCGGATGATGACCGGGATCGACCCTTCATACTCGTAGTGCACCTCACAATCCACTGCATAACTGGGATAGCCATTAAGGACTGTGACATGAATGATTTGGTCGTCCAGTTCATCAATCCGCACCAAGGTTTCTCCCACATCTTTGCCTTCAAACTCTCCAAAATCTTCGTTGCTAAACGGTAGGTCAGGCCACGAGTGGAATTCACTGCAAACAACGCCGATCCACTTCGCGTCCACGTTCCCGGTATTCACCGTCCCGCGGATCAGCAAAGTTTTCGACCACATCCCATAGCCCACACCCAACAGGGCCAGTGAGAGCACGAGCACCAGCGCCGTAGTCGCGACAGGGAAGCGCGATACACGGACTTTCAAGTGACACCGCCTTTCCAGCCTATTTTCAGAGCAAGTGCGTCAGCAACTCGCCCTGATTTGGCTTTGCTCCCTATTACCATCCTCACGGATTCACCACGATCTTCTCGATGGTGATGGTACCGTAGGATGGGTGGGCGTGATTCACATCAGGCGACGTACCAGTGTCTAGCACGACATTCAGGTAGTTGTCTTTCGCTGGATCCCCCACCATGTTCATAGCCGCCGTTCCATTGTTGCACTCTAGGATGTTGTCAAGGAACCTTTCTCCGCCCCAAACAAAGGGTAGGGTGACTGGATCTCCATAACCCATATCCCAGTAAGGCTTATCGGAGACGCTGACCGAGAACGAGTCCCAATAGCCCGTGTCTCCGTAGCCACCGGTGCCAGGAGCGTTGTAGGAATCCCACGTGCATATGTGGTACTGGAAGGTCACGTCGTAGCTGGATCCTGGCGGTAACTTCGCCGCACCACCGTGCACAGACACATTCTGACCGATCCCGGTTGTATCCCCTTCACCCAGCTCTCCCATAATCACGGTATTGCCGTCAAAGCTGACCTCTGGCGCCTGTGTGCAAGGAACACCGTCAGATGTGCAGGTCTCCCAGACAAGTGGGACGTACTCATTCCACTGCACCAACTGGATCTTGCCCTCCAGCGTGAGCGTACCGCCTTGGGGCGCGCTTTGCTCGACGTGAAGGTCTAGGTCGCCTTGCACCATATATTCTTCACCAAGAGCGATAGGATCGATTTGTTGACCCACGAAGATCTCTGTCCATTCTGCCGTGATGTAACCAGCTGTGATGTCAGACCCCTTAACACCCAGGCTCTGGATCTTCACTGGGACACTTCCAGTGTTCCTGATGTGGAAGAACACAGTGCAGTAGTAGCTGGGGTAGGAATTGTCGATGGTCACGTTCAGAATTTGTGGGTCGTTCGGATCAAGCACCGCGAAGCACTCACCGACGTCCTTGTCCTTTCGAGGGACGTTCTTGCCGGAGTCGGCCGGGTCGCAACTTCCACTCCCAAATAAAGGACAGACGCCTGTATCGCCCACGTCCTTCGCATCGTCGTTCATCTTATTGTCATCGTCAGTGAATGGGTCGACGAATATGGAATCCACAGAGCCCGTGTTCACCGTGCCATTGATGAAGAGCGTCTTGCTCCACAGACCGTAGCCGATACCGACGCTGGCCAGGGCGATGAAAAGCAAAACAACAGTTGTCGTCATTGGTACTCTTGTATTCATGATAGAAATGCCTCCTCAATTGATCCTAATTAACCCTGGACCCGCTCACTTGCACAAGGTGTCGTCAAATTCGTTCCACTGTACGAGCAGAAGTTGAGCATCGAAGGTGTAGCTGGCTTCCTCCTTTGCCGCCTGCTCAACATGAATGTGCACATCACCTTGGGCGAGATTGGTGGGTGGCAGATCTCCAACTTTTTCTCCTGGATCGATCTGCTGTCCGCAGCTCAGCTTGCTCAAGCCAACGGTCACTTCCACCCCATTGGTGAAATTGTTCGGCGTAACCGTAAGGCTCTGGATCTTTACAGGTATGGTTCCGTTGTTCCAGATGTCGTACCAGACGGTACAGTAGTAGCTTGGATAACCGTTGGTGACAGTTATGTGAAGCTTCTGCGCGTCCAATGAATCGATGACCGCCACGCACTCGCCTACATCTTTGTCGTAGCGATCAGGGTTTGGACCCAACTCCATCGGGTCACAGCTTCCGCCACCCACTTTGCAAGGAACGTCATCACCATCGTCTTTCAGCTCATTATTCTCAACGTTATCATCATCCGTGAAAGCCTCATAGAAGATGGCATCCACCACACCCGTGTTGATCGTCCCTTTGATGAGCAGGAGCTTGCTCCACAGCCCGTAGCCCACACCCAAAACTGCGAGCGCCAAGACCAGGGTCATGAAGAGCGTACCTACAGGTATAGCTTTCCGTTTAATCATTTGCGTTTCCTCCTATTGAAACTTTGCCTAATCATTAGGAACAGGCACTATAGATATTTAAACTTTTATTCCATCACCTCCTTTCAATCTCTCGGGTATTTTCATATCTCGCTGTGCTATAATTAACCACGCACAACGGGTGCTATCCCGCGCCCCGAGTGTAAGGCCTCGGTCGGCCACATCCGGCCGAGGCCATTGATTTAATTTCAAGTTTTTTCAGGGAAAGCGCAGTTGGAAGATGTAGGTGGTGAAGTCAGGCCGCGCTCTCCTCCATCACTTACTATGATACAGGTTCAAAGTCACATTAAGGTGAACGATAGGTGAACATTGATCATAACTCATCGATCAGAAACCATGGATTAATCAAGACCGATCTAGGGGAAAAATTGCCTATGTCCTCATGGACGCGGGGATATGAATCGAGTGGATGTAGTACTTGGTTTCGGAGTGCGTATTTGCTCCACACGTGAGGTACTGGTAGGATGAGACGTATCGCGCAGGGTTGAGATGAGGGTCAGTAAATAAATTTGCGTTTCGATGACTACACATGTGGCTTTAAGTGCACCAACTGTCCCTTGCACATATGCCGTTGCAGATGGAACTAAGGGGATAACCGTCGGTTGAGACACACCTTGCCCCACAGGTGAACCGGGGAGGACCTTTTCTGATTGGACTTCAGGGGAACCCAACACCGCCATCTCACCCGGCATGCTCTCAGGATCGATCTCCATGAGCAGGGCTTTTAGCGTGTCCGACTCCTCTAGCAGAACACCGATAGCTTGATCGATCGCCGGTGACGCCTCACCTGGCGCCTTGCTCATTAAATCATTGAGCACCATGGTTCGGCTATCTAGATGCTCTTCGAGGAGTGATCCCAACGCCCTAACAGGTGGTTGTCCATCCCCTGCCACTCCGACTAATGCCCAGATCGCTTCCCTCATCTCGGACTCAAAGCCCATCATAGCTGTCGGGATGTCATCAAAGCGGTTTTGGGCAAGAAGAGCCGCGACCTCTTCCAGGCGAGTGGCCGCGAACTGTAGGTGCAATTGGATATAGCTAATCTTGTCGATGGTGATGGTGCTTTGAATTTCCTCCATAAGGGTCTTCACCGGATAGAGCACATCCCCTGGGAGGGCATAGCCAGAGGCTGAGGCCATCCCGAATGTAGCCAATACGACAATCAACACCGCCACGGCCATTTGTCGCACCAAAGTACGCCTGCCTTTTTTCTCATGAGGTAGATCGGAATAAAGCTGGCGTTCTCGCCTGATGGACTTTACTGGTTTGGGCAAAGGCTCCGCTGCCCATCTTGGAGGCTCACGCTGGTCGGGGACAATGAGAGGTGCCACAGGTTGAATGGGTAAGGAAACCGGTATTGGCTGTGACACGCGCGGCTTATCCTCCGGTCGCATACTCGGGCGTGTGTCCTCCTCAAAGGCATAGCCCGAGCCGCGAACGGTGATGATGTATTCCGGCTTGGAGGGATCCGGCTCCAGTTTATTCCTCAACCGATAAATGAACTGCTTAACTAAATCGCGTTCACCTTGATATTCTAACCCCCAGACATTGGTTAGGATCTCATCCGCGCTGAGCACCTTGCCGCTATTTTTTACCAAAAATTTCAGCAGAGCAAATTCCTTGGGGGTCAACTGCACCGATCGACCGTCTTCAATGAAGACCAGGCGTCGGGTGGGGTCGGCGATCAACACCGCTTCCCCGCGTTGAAGGCGTAATGGGAGAAGCTTAGAATCCGCCCTACGGCGTAAACAGGCAGACAACCGCGCAAGCAACTCCTGATAGCTGTATGGCTTGACGATATAGTCATCGGCGCCCATGTGCAATCCGCGGATGATATCCTCTCTATCCCCCTTGACCGTGACGAAGATAATCACGGCGTCGGTCACTTCGCGCAGATGACGACAGGCACGTAGGCCATCCATCCCGGGCATCTTGACGTCTAGGAGAATGGCATCTGGATGGGTTTCATAAGCAAACTTTAAAACCAACTCACCCGAGGTGGCCGTAGTAACCTCAAAGCCATCTTGGCGAAGCCGCATGCCAAGCAGTTCAAGGGTCTTGTACTCATCATCGATGATTAAGACTCGGGTCCTACTTTGCACAAGTAGCTCCCCAAAACAATATTAGGTTGTGTAGATAAGAGGCTGATTCGTGAGACAATCTACGCAGAGGGGTAAACGAGGATTATGAGAAAAATATCAAGTCGAATGAATTTTCGTTTACCCTGCGAAACGTCAATTCCCCCATCGAGACTACCATACACCTCATCATAATAATACAACAACATGTGTGGTTAATCTGATCGAAATTTATAACCCAACACCACCAACCATCGCATTCTCCTGTCACAGGTTAAACTTATACCCAAAGGCTTAGTACAAAAGAGAATGTTAAAAATGGGACCATTGATCGACATTCATGCTCAACGGAGCCTGTGCTACAATCTCTACCAACCATGCACCTCACCCACCTCTCGCTCACTAACTTTCGTAACTTCGTCCGCCTGGAAACTGACCTCCCCCCCGGCCCAACGCTGTTGGTCGGCGCCAACGCCCAGGGCAAGACCAGCCTGCTGGAAGCGATATACTACCTAACCTCCGCTAGCTCTCCCCATACCGCCAGCGACCGCCAATTGATCAACTTCCTTACAATCCAAGAGCCAACCCCCGTCGCCCGCATCGTCGCCGAGGTTCGACGTCAGAATCGGCTCCACCGGATTGAGATTCGACTCATCTTAGAGCAA
>JAUWHR010000084.1 GCA_030605795.1 Anaerolineae bacterium
CATCCTTCATCATTGCTGCCTCGGCTCGAAGAAACTTTACCTCACTCTCCTCATCATACGCCGACACAGGAGGGACATAGCTGAAAGTTCGGGGCAAATTGGGTACATAGAATCGCCCCCCTCTCCGCCATCCACCGCCCCAGCCCCGACCTCGCCCCCCGCTCCCACCCCGTGCCAATCCACGCCCAGGGGCTTGACTGGTATAACCTGGTCTATCAAACCCAGCGCAGTAGCCTGCGCCACGCCCGGTCATCGGTCCTTGCCCCATGGGTCCTGTTCCATCTCCTCTTGGCATTTTTTATTCTCCCTTCATCTGATAGGTTAGCAATCTCTTGTCTATTCCAATTGTTCAGTAAGGTACTCACCTTAATTTCACCCAGGCCTACATCTGTAGGTATCTATTAAGCCATCGATCTGGTCTTTAGCTTCCTCTAAATCCTTTACCCAAAGCGCCAACATCTCATTTCCACACTTGGTTAATTCATATACCCTGCGTGGAGGTCCTTGTGTCTCCTCCCCCTCCCACACTGAACGTACCCATCCCTGCTCGTCCATCTCACGCAACGCCCGGTATACCACGCTTGGATTTAGGTCACCTAACCCGAATTCGTCTAATTGGTCAAGAAGAGCATATCCGTGACTTGCACCTGCATGCAGCAGAAGCAACAACACAGGTTCTAGCAAACGGATTGATCGTCCCGAATACCCTCTCCGCCTTCGCGCCCCTCTTCGTTTCTGCCCCCCTCCTGGCACAACCATTCTCCTCCGCTTCAATAGTCCCCAATAAATTTAAAGTAAGTAAAACATACTATTGTCTTGTTGTCAATAGTCTTATTGACAGTAGACTAAATGCGAATACTTCCAATCGAACCAGAGAGATGTTTATACCCCACTAAAAAAAGTTCAACCGCGAGAAGAGGAGTGGGGAGTTTTTTTCAGTGCACTCCTCTAAATAAGCAATTATAATGAGGACAAGCATGGTGCGATGTAATTTGTGCCACATTGTGACCGCCAACCAAATATGCAACTAGAGCTACACGACGGGAGGTACGAGTGGGCAAGATCGCTGAAGTTGTCAAGCGCAGTGGAGCCATCGTCCCATTCAATCCAGATCGGATTACAAATGCCATCTACCGTGCTGCGGTTGCGGTTGGTGGGCGTGATCGTGAGCGAGCCGAGTGGTTGACAAAGCAAGTCGTTCATTATTTAGAGCAGACAACCCCTGAGGGACATACTCCACATATTGAAGAGATACAAGACATCGTTGAAAAAATGTTGATCGAAAACGGACACGCCAAAGTCGCCAAAGAATACATCCTCTATCGAGAGGAGAGCAGCCGCCGCCGGCGAGAAGAAGGCAAAAGTACCCCAAAACCATCCGAGAATGTCCCCTGGGAAAAAACCTGGCAGATCCTCGATTGGGTTGTTTCTCATGGTTTGCACACCAT
Source organism: Anaerolineae bacterium (assembly GCA_030605795.1). GTDB lineage: Bacteria > Chloroflexota > Anaerolineae > Anaerolineales > E44-bin32 > DUEZ01. The sequence continues at coordinate 1,449 of JAUWHR010000084.1, forward strand.
TGAGGCGCTTAATGAGCGTATTGTCCGAGGTGAATTTGAGCAGATTGTGCGCGAATCCGAAGAAGCCTACGAGAAGGAAGTCGACATGGCTGCCAAGCTTATTGCCGAGCGGAGAAATTTTCTGCGGATGGTGATAATCAGCGGGCCATCCTCCTCAGGTAAGACCACGACTACGATTAAACTTGAACAACGTCTGAGGCATATGGGGATGAAGTTCGTAGCACTTAATGTAGATAATTATTTCTTCGATATCGAAATGCACCCAAAAGACGAGTTTGGAGACTACGATTTCGAGACACCTCAGGCGCTTGATCTGTCTCTCGTCAATGAACACCTTAAGCGGCTTAGCCAAGGCGAGGAAGTGGCCATCCCGTTTTACGATTTCAAGGTAGGTAAACAGTATCTCAACCACACACAGATGAAGTTGGCCGAGGATGAGATCCTACTGATCGACAGCTTACACGGTCTGTACCCTAAGATGAGTGAGAACATCCCCGATAAGATAATAGCCAGACTTTACCTTGAGCCTTTGTTGCAGATGAAAGGACCAGATGGACGGTACATCCGCTGGACCGATATACGCCTGATTCGTCGGATGCTGCGCGATGCGGTCCACCGAGCTTATCAACCACAGCAAACTCTGGAACACTGGCACTATGTCCGGGCCAGCGAGTTGCGCAACATCATCCCCTACCTCAGCACGGCTGATTACATTATCAACAGCGCTATGCCGTATGAGATTGCGCTCTACCGACCACGATTGCTAGACAGTTTTACAAAATGGGAAAAGCAGTACCGCGATGATCCATTACGCGAGGATGCTTATACCCGTGCCACGCGAATTAATAAAATACTCCAGGCAGTCGAACCAGTAGAAGATGATTCACCTGTTCCATCCGACTCGGTGCTGCGGGAGTTCATAGGAGGGAGCAGACTAGAGTATTGAGCCAATAAGGGGATAGAACATCCTTCCATGAACGAACAAAACAACCCGAGGAGACGCACCCGGGCTGCTGATCTCAGGAAGAACACTCGAGTAAATTTCAACTCCATCAGAACCGAGGCTCGTCAGCCACCCCGCCTGCCTCGTCCAGCCCATTGAGGGCGACCGTCTGGATCACGCAAGGCGACTATCTGACCGGCGGTAAGGTTTTCTATCCTCCCAACCTCGAACTCTTCTCCTTTGAAAAATCCAGCCAATGTCACCTGGTCCCCGACTTGCGGCCCGAATCCCTGCTCTTGCGCGAACGACCAGGCGCGCCCTACCACAACGATCTGTTCTCCACTAAGCAGCCTAATCGTCAGCGCATCCTCATCCACATTGGCGACAGTACCCTGGAGAACCTCCCACTCCGGTACAAAGACGTGGTCAGATATGGGGTTGCAATCCGAATCCTGGGCTGTGCTCCTGCGGGTGTTACCGCCTGATTCTAGCCATCCCCTCAATTGCTTTCCAGCATCGGAAGTAGTCTCAGTTCTGCGGCGGCTATCACCCTGTCCATAGACTTGCTCCGATTGTGCTGTCTTAGCGGTCGTGCGGTTTAATGCTCCGACGACCAGTACTCCGCATAAACCTAGCAGCAAAGCACCAAGTACAAATTTCTTTACCATTTGTTTCCTCCATTCATGAAAATTAAAATCTCGATCGAATTTTGTTGATCATCCATCACGCCAACATCTTTTCTTGAACTCGCCGCGGTACGAATCGTGAAAGGAGTGGCCCAAGTAAACGCTTGGTCACCTTCACCACCCAGCGCCAATGGATAGCAAAGTGAACTACGGCGGCGAGGATAAAAATCACACCTGCCCAGGTGTGGATCAGGTCCCAGGTCGTCCGGTTGAATAATAAGCCTGGGTCCCAGCTTGAGTTCCTGCCCCCCTGAAAGCCCCCTGGCGACACGTACAAGAAGTAAATTCCAGTAATTGCGGTTGTCAAGAAACTCAGTGCGACCACAACATTGATAGCCAGGTTGACTTTGGCCCTACTGGACATGAAGGTTCCCCTGGACCGCAACGATCTGACCATGCGCTTGCCCATCATCACCACCCACTGCCAGTGGACGGCGAAATGGACAACCAATGCCACAATCACGACTACGCCGCCCCAGGTGTGTAGATCATTCCAAGTGGATCGGCTAAAGAAAAACGTTACCCCATAAAGAGCATTTCTACCTCCCTGATAGCCTCCCACCGGCAGAAATAAGAAGTAAACACCCGAAAACGCCGCCAATAGCCCTCCAATCAAGACGGCTGCGTCAATAAACCAATTGTTTCGTGTTTGTGTAGACACCACGTTACGCTTGTTCATCTATTATCCTTTCAGATTAGGCTGCATGACCTTCATGATAGGTAAAACCTGCAAAGAAAATATGAAGAAATTATTCGAAACCGATGAATTCCAAATACTTGGGACCGCCGTCGCTCAGCATACGATTGGTGCAACCTGAACCAACCCTATTTCGCCGATCTGATGCATAAGTGTGAACCAATGCACTTACAAGTAGTGAAAGGCGGGACTCCATTTTGCATGGGTGCCCCCAGTGATCATGATCACCGAGGGGTCATTGGCCATACTCAAGGGGGGGGTGAAAACCGTTTGTAGCACGAGGGAGGTCGAGCCAAGTGTAAACAGGATACCCTTCATTATCTCGCGCTTGGCTTTTTTCAGTACAGTTATTATGCAAACAGCAATTGACTTTGAAGCCATTTCTCGGTTAGAATTAAACTGCAGGGGAAAACGTCATCGACCTCATTATCGCTCTACAAATGCGCAACGTGATCCTTATAACCATGTTGCGGCGAAGGAAAACCTTCGCAACACATGACCTCGGCAGAAAAGCATCCGTTCTCAACCAATACGAAAGGGGTGTCATATGAACTTCGGTGGCTACCGCAATCGGGTCGCCTGGGTGGATTTATCCACTGGGCAGACCGAGTACAAACCTATTGACGAGGAAGATGCCCGTAAGTATATCGGCGGGCGGGGACTGGGAGCGAAGTACGTCTTCGACAACGGTCCCGAAGTAGAACCGCTCAGCCCCGACAACATTCTGTGCCTGATGACCGGACCTCTTACCGGCACCGACGTCAACCTGAGCGGCCGCATTGCTGCCTGCACCAAATCCCCCCTCACCGGCACGATCGTTGACTCTCACCAAGGTGGTTGGTCGGGAGCGCGGCTCAAGTGGGCTGGGTTGGACGGCATCGTATTCAAAGGCAAGAGCGAGAAGCCCATCCTTGCCCTGGTTGAAGGCGGTGAACTTACCCTGCACGACGCTTCCGACCTTTGGGGCAAAGGGGTTCATGATACGGTCCTAGCTCTGCAAGAGAAGTATGGCGAAAAGGACATGTCGGTGATGACCATTGGTCAGGCTGGCGAGAACCTGGTTACCTTCGCCTGCATCATGAATGAGCATGACCGGGCTTCTGGAAGAGGCGGCACAGGCGCGGTCATGGGGTCAAAAAACCTGAAGGCGGTCGTGGTGAAAGGCGTTCACGCTGATCGACCGAGTCCCTTCGACAAAGAGGGTTTCAAAGAAGCCCACGCCCGAGGGTTGGAGCAACTGATGGACGAGGCTGTCGTAACCTCCCCCAAGAAAGGCGGGGTATCGGTTTACGGCACTAATGTCTTGATGAACATAGTCAACGCCATCGGAGCAATGCCCACCCGCAACGCTCAATCGACCTTCTTTGAGCCCCATGAGAAGATCAGTGCCGAGACGGTGAACGAAACCATCCTGGTAGGAAATCCCACCTGCCACGCCTGCCCGGTGGCATGCAAGAAAGAGGTGGAAATTAAACAGGGACCCCACACCGGCTTGCATATGGAGAGCGTCGAGTACGAATCCGCCTGGTCGTTCGGCGCCATGTGCGATATGGACGACCTGGCAGCTCTGGCCGCACTCATCGATCGCTGCAACGATTACGGACTGGACACCATCGAGGCTGGCAACGCCCTCTCGATCACCATGGAAGCCACTGAGCGCGGCCTGCTCGATGGCGAAGGCTTAGCCTGGGGCGATTCGGATGCGATGCTCGAACTCCTGCGGAAAATTACATTCCGCGATGGCATTGGCGACGACATCGCCGATGCACCGGCGCGCGCAGCCGAGAAGTGGGGTGCCCCGGAAATATCGATGTCGGTCAAGGGTATGTCCATCGCGGCCTACGACCCGCGCGGCATCAAAGGCATGGGCGTCGCCTACGCCACCTCCAACCGGGGCGCTTGCCACCTGCGCGGCTATACCCCCGCGGCTGAAGTGATCGGCAACGTGCTTGGCCCGACTGATGTTACCGACCCACTGGAGGTTGAAGGCAAGGGTAAACTTGCGGTGATCTTCCAGAACGTCCATGCTGCGACCGATTGTCTGGACGTATGCAAGTTCGCAACCTTCTCTGAGAGCATGGATGCATTCGCCGAGCAATATGCGACCATCACTGGTAACCCGATGGATGCCGACGGTTTACTAAAGGTTGGCGAGCGTGTATTCAACCTGGAACGTTACTACAACAACCTAATTGGCTTCCGCGAGGGCTCAGACTATTTGCCGGAACGGTTCTTGAAGGAACCTTCAGACGGCCCAGGCTCTAAAGGCCACGTATGTGAACTCGACCAGATGCTGGACGAATACTACGCTGAACGCGGATGGGAGAACGGCGTCGTACCAGAAAGCAAGCTGAAGGAGCTGGAGATCATCTAGATCAATCGCGTTGCAGGTCAGTTAAGATGAATCCGGCGGCGGGTCAATCGACCCGCCGCCGCCAATTTTCCAAACAAATACTTAGATCATGCCTTCCGTTCACTCTGGTAGAGACGACAGGTATTGTAATGTGGTCTCAGGCGGGAGTGGGACGGGGGATAAAACGCCCCCAAACAAAAATAACACCACTGTTGCTCTATCTGGGATCTGCGCTTCCCATCCACCGACAGTATACCAAAAGCGACCATTGATCACCATTTGAAGATATGGTTTAGGCGCATCACCTGCCATCAACAGGTCCGAAAGTTCATATTCCTTAATAACAGCCGGGACCAACTCACATAGTGTGTTCCCCTTGAATATGAATTCTGTCTGGCTTTTCCCCACTCGACGGTGAAGGTCGCCGGCGAATTTGAGCGTGATCTGTGTGAGGTTATCTTGGCCAGCGCCTCCCCCCACTGGAGGAAATATATCCATTTGGTCGGTCATGCAAACCGGTGTATCCAAACCAGTCAGATGACGGATATCACGACCATTAAGTAGCACCGCCACATGACCGACGAGAGAGCCGTCAGCGTGCCAGATTGCCTCGTTCAACATAGGGAAACGTACCACTAACTCGCGCAGCACATCACCCACTGTTTGTTCAGCCCCTACTGACAACTCCAACTCGCGGGTTTCAGCGATTTGCCTGAGCCTTGCATACAATCGAACTTGCATAGACTCCTCCCTACAGACCAATGATCTGGTTAGAAATGCTGGCGGTGCCGCCGCTCGCATCCCCTAAGAAGGGTATGGGAGACGATAAAGTTATTTCATTGCCATTCATAATCTACTATCGAGAAAAGGATATCACTAACTGATAATCCACACCTAGGCGAAATATAACTCAAACACCCAAAATCCACCGGGTTTGTTCGCCTCTCTATTACGCGATTAAAAGTTATACCACCCACCTGAAGAGATAGTTACTTACGATCCTCGCCTATGTATTATAAAGATTTTGCGCTCTAATGTATGTGGAGACTACATGCGGTGGAGACCTTCTACTTACAGGTCGCTTTACTTACATAGGTTAGTGTTCTTCTAACTCCCCCCATACAGATCCCGAAGATACTAGTAACGACACGTGGTCGATGAGTATCACTATCTCCGAGGTTTGGTTGACGATAATTGCTGCTTAAATTCCTCTGGGTACAAGGAGTCTAATCTATCGACGACGATGTCCGCACTTGACAATCCTATGGTCGGGGTTGTAGTAGTAACGGCGATACACTTCATCCCACCCCGCTTTGCCGCCTCAACCCCTGCCACCGAATCCTCAATTACAATACATTTTTCAGGTAGTATACCGATCCGCCGCGCAGCTTCGAGGAACACCGCAGGATCTGGTTTTCCTGGCAGTTCTTTCCCTAACACGATAGCATCAAATCGATTGCGTATCCCCAGCTCATCAACCAGTAAATCGATGTTAGCACTGGGCGCGGAAGAAGCGATAGCCTGCCGCTGGCAGAAATAAGAAGTAAACACCCTAAAACGCCGCCAATATCCCTCCAACCAAGACGGCTGCGTCAATAAACCAATTATTTCGTGTCTGTGTAGACACCACGATACGCCTGTTCATCCAATATCCTTTCAGGTTAAGCTGCATGACCTTCATGATAGGTAAAACCTACAATAAAACATGAAGAATATATCCGAAACCGATGAATTCCAATACCACCCGATTCTATGTGTCACCGCAGGATGGACTGATAAGCAGATCTATGACCCGCTGAGTGAACTGGGTCATACAGCCATCGGCGCCTCATCACCCGATCGGTGTAACCTGGACCAGCCCTGGTTCGCCGATCTCGCCATCAATATCGATCCTGGCACAGGCGAAGGCGCTGATTATAGCTGCATTGGTGAGCAAGTGTTGAGTGACCTTCGAGGTTCGAAACATTGAAACACCGGTGGCAAGGGTAAGCGGTAGAAGAAGCTGATCCGCCAGGTACTCGTCGATAACCCCCTCGGTGGACATGAAAGCAAGCATCGCCTCGACGGCTTCATCGGCAACTCGTTCAGCGGGCTTCCCCCGTTCGCCCAAACCCGTATAACAAGCCTGGCAATTCTCGAATATGGATATAAGCATCAACATCGTACCCTTGCCTCTAGAGGGCATCTGGATGGTTTCAATCTCCACCGGACATCCCAGTCCACTTAGTCTGCGCAGCGCCTGGCGTCGTTGCCGGTCGGCGATGCTCATGGGAAGATTCGAAACCGCAGACAGACCTCGAACCTGCTTCAACCCACCCCGTTGGGTGAGGCGCAACGGGGAAAGTGTCCCGCGGGGCTGAATTTGAACCCGCACTCGACCGCCACCCTTGGGGAAGAACCCGGCAAGATCCAAGGTTAAATCAGATTTGTAGCCGATCTGATGCATAAAGGTAAGCCAGTGCATGTTTAGGTAATGGAAGGCGGGACTCCATTTCACATGGGTGCCCCCAGTGATCGTGATCACCGAGGGGGCTATAGCCAAACTCAGGGGGGTGAAAATGGTTTGCAGCACGAGGGAGGTCGAGCCGGCGGTGCCGATATCAAACCGATACCGGCCAGCGAATATATCCTTAGGGCGAAAGACTACCGAACGAGAGCCGAAAGAAGCGCCTTCGACATCAGCTTGCCCGATCACGGCAGCCGCTTCGACTGCCTTCAGGTGTTGCGCTCTTAACCCAGGCTTGGGGCGGTGAGCACGTATATTCGTGATCCTCAGCGGCTCACCCATCACAAGCGACAGGGACAAAGAGGTTCTCAAGATCTGCCCACCTCCCTCACCCGTTGAGCCGTCGATTTTAATCATGGACACATTCTATTACAGAGTGCGCTGAAAAAACTACCCTCGAGGAGTGGAGAGGGGTATATGAGGGGGTGCGGGCTGCGCCCCCACCCCCACCTATAACCGGCCTCTTCTCGCGGTTTACCTTTTTTCAGTGGCGTCATTAAAGAGGGGGGTGAAACGAGCCACCTGGTGCTTATAAATATGTTGTAGTGAAGGCAATAAACCTTCGTGACACGCACTCTCTGCAAGAGAGGTATGGCGAAAAGGACATGTCG
>JAUWHR010000003.1 GCA_030605795.1 Anaerolineae bacterium
CATTAGCCGCAGCCCTTGCAGATGCCAGTCAATCCTCTCGGAGGTGAACCACCGACTGGAGAGCCGGATGCGGGAGAACCGCACGTCCGGTTCGGAGGGGGGAGGGGCTGGGAACTCAACCAGCTCTTCCTACCCCTATCATTACGATTTTGAAGGCTATTTGAGACTTGGGGGTGTTCGTATAGTGTGAAGGAGGAGCGAAAACGATGATTAAAATTGTCACTGACAGCACAAATAATTTATCGCCGGATATGTTGGAGCAGTATGATATTCGCGTTGCCCCCATCACAATTCAGTTCGGAAATGAGACCTTTGAAGAAGGTGTTGACATCGACCACGATCTGTTCTACCGTAAGATTGAGGAACTAGGGGTTATACCCACATCTTCGCAGCCGACCCCCGCATGGTTTGCCAGGTTCTACCAGGAGCTAATGGAGCAGGGACATACGATCCTGGTGATCACCGTCACCAGCAAGCATAGCGGGACCTACGATTCAGCGATGCTGGCCAAATCCATGGTGCCCGAAGCAGATGTCGAGGTTTTTGACTCATTAAGCATATCCTTGGGAACTGGCTGGATGATCCTGGAGGCAGCTCGAGCGATCGAAGCAGATCACGACCGAAAGCGCATCCTGCAACGTCTTACAGAAATCCGTGACCGAGCTGAACTTATCATCACTCCTGCTACCCTGAAATATCTCCAGATGAGCGGACGTGTGGGCCGGTTGCAAGGAGCTCTAGCCTCATTGTTGAATGTCAAGCCGATCATCGCTTTGAAGGATGGCGTATTGGAAGCAATGGAAAACGTGCGCACGCGGGGCAAAGCGCTGGATCGGGTGATCGAGCTCATTGAGAACGCGGTTGGTACATCAGAACCGATAAACTTAGCGGTCATACATGCCCGGGCACAAGAGGACGGGCGGAAGTTGCTGGAGCGGGCTAAGGAAAGATTCAATTGCCAAGAGATCCTGATGGCTGATTTGGTGTATTCGTTAGCCGTCCACGGTGGTCCGGGAATTTTGGGCTTGTTTGCCTACCGAGTGTGAGTCGAGCACTGGGATTTGTGAAATAATGGCAACAGTTGTTCGTATCTGTTGACCAAGACAGTAAGATTCCATACAATTTACCCATCCATCTTGACGAGATCCTTAGTCATCTCTTCCGAGCGGAGTTTGACCATCGTACGTTTCACGGAAATGGGCATCGATTACCGAAGATGCCCATTATTCTTATTACCTGAACTGCCCAACGGGCTTGCAGGTAAGGATAGAGGGGTGAGACGATGTCTGAGTATAAGAATTGGCTGTTTGACCAACAAGAACGCATTGCTACTCTGACTCTAAATCGTCCGGAACACTCAAACAACCTGACGCTAGAGACATTCCAAGAGCTGCGGGACATCACAGACCACTTACGCGCCAACAAGGAAATTTGGGCGGTGATTCTCGAGGGTAAGGGTAAGCATTTTTCCGTTGGTGCCGATGTCAACATAATCAGCTCAATGATCGATTATCCACAAGGACCTTTTCGTGAAACTCTGCTGGATATGCAGAATTGCCTGGATGAATTTGAGGCGTTGGAGAAGCCCACCATCGCAAAAATACGGGGGTTTTGCCTGGGTGGTGGTATGGTCCTGGCTTTGTGCTGTGACTTTCGTGTCGCCAGCCAGCGGACCGTTCTTGCTTTTCCTGAGGTAAAAATAGGAGTGCCGGTCATCATGGGCACCCAGAGGGTGACCCGTATAGCAGGGGTGGCGACGACCAAGGAGCTTATTCTATTGGGTCGCAACTTCAACGCCCGAACGGCAAAAGAGTATGGATTGGTGCACAAGGTGGTGCCACCGGACGAACTGGACACCGCGGTCGCCAGGTTCGCCAGCAAGTTCCTCAAGTTGCCGCCACGAACGGTGGGGGCAGCCAAGCGGGTTATAGATGTTGGTTCCTATCTTCCTTTACGATCTAGTCAGGATCTGGAGATTGATGTGCAGGCTGAGTTGCTTCACAGCCCAGATTTCAAGGAGGCGGTGAACAGCTATATCGAGGGTCGCACCCCGCGTTTCGTCGGGGAGTAATCGTTCAGACCGCTAAGTGGGGGGGAAGATTACCGCATGTCGGAAGCATTCTGTTGCGCAATGAAACGGGAAGGATCTCCTACTTCTGCTGGCTTAAAGTTGTCAGATTTCTTAATAAAACATAGAAACCTTGACAAGCTCAGCCTGATGATAATCTGGCTCATGTGTGGCGAGGGTATTTGACTTGCCAATCTCACCATGACTTGGTAAAAAGGTACGGACTCGGTTTTGATATCTGGAGGTCGAACTTGTCAACAGCCAAGCGTCTGACGGAAGTGTTCGAGATGGCCGAAGAGGTTCCCTTCGACGATTCGAGTAAGATCGTCCTGTTCAGCGACTGTCACCGGGGGGATAACGGTTGGGCTGATGACTTCGCCCACAATCAAAGCCTGTTCTTCTTCGCGTTGGAACACTACTACGCGCAGGGTTTTACCTATATCGAGCTCGGGGATGGTGATGAACTCTATGAGAACAGGCGATTTGAGGACATAAGACAGGCGCACAGCCACATCTTCTGGCTGATGCGCAGGTTCTACATCGAGGGACGGCTGTATCTCATTTATGGAAATCATGATATTGAACGTAAGGACCCCAAGGTCGTCGAACGAACCCTTTATCGATACTTCGACGAGCAAACGCAGCAATATGAACCGCTATTCGATGGTATCGAGGTACATGAGGGGATTATCTTACGACATTGGGAAACGGCCGATCGTATCTTCTTGGTCCATGGCCATCAAGGGAGCCTATATAATGATCGTTTGTGGTGGTTGGCCAGATTCTACTCCCGATATTTCTGGAGGTATCTCCAGTTCCTTGGTGTCCGCGATCTGACACGCCCGGCAAAGAACTTCAAGAGGCGAGTGGTTGTGGAGAGGAAGATTATGCATTGGGTAAAGGCGAACAACCAAGTACTTATCTGTGGTCATACACATCGTCCCAGGTTCCCAAGCCGTAGGGCTCCACCATATTTCAACACCGGCAGCTGCGTACATCCGCGTTGTATCACCGGGATTGAGATCGAAAATGGGGAAATTACGTTGATCAAGTGGTGGATCAGACCGAGGCTGGGAGAAGATGGGGTTTTATTTGTAACCAGGGAAGTGCTCGTTGGACCCGAGAAACTAAGTTCATTCTTCCCCCGAGGTTCACCCTGAGCCTCTCAATGGCTCACCAGAAGATACGCAATTTCCAGGATTAAGATTTAATGAGATCTATGGTGAGCGATTTGCTTCAGTTTAATAATTTCTACTTTAGCGAATAATGCATCTCCTTTGCTTAAAATTATTCGTTGTCTGTTTAAAATACGGAGGGTGGGGAATAATGGTGGGTAGATGGAAACCGTGGGTAAGATAAGTGTAAATTAATGTAGCGGGGATAATAAAACTACACGACTGCTAAGCGGAGGGGAAAATGTCCACACTTAATACAAGAAACGACCCTTTATACATGCACCCTGCTGAATTGTTACAGAACCTGATCCGGTTCGATACAACCAACCCGCCGGGCAATGAAGCGGAGTGCGTAAGCTACATAAAGAATCTGCTCACAAAGGCGGGATTTGAAACCACGGAAATAGCCAAAGACCCGAACCGGCCGAACCTGATCACCCGCCTGAAGGGTCGGGGTACCGCGCCGCCATTGCTGCTCTATGGGCATGTGGACGTGGTCACTACGGCCAATCAGAAATGGACCCATCCTCCATTCGAGGGAAAAGTTATCGATGGCTATATCTGGGGTCGAGGCGCGTTGGACATGAAAGGGGGCGTGGCTATGATGTTGGCGGCGTTCTTGCGTGCCAAAGATGAAGATTTGTCGCCAGCGGGGGACGTTATCTTAGCTATCTTGTGTGACGAAGAAGCCGGTGGTGATTATGGGGCTAAGTACTTGGTGGATAATTACCCAGAACAGTTTGAGGGAATTAAATACGCCATTGGCGAATTTGGCGGCGCAACAATATATCTCGGTAAAAGCAAGTTCTATCCGATCCAAATTGCAGAGAAACAGATTTGTTTGATGAGGGCTACAATCCGAGGACCAGGAGGGCATGGATCGAGACCGATGCACGGTGGTGCGATGGCGAAGCTGGCCCGGGTTCTTCAACAGTTGGACAAACACCAACTCCCTGTCCATATCACGCCCGTAACGCGCCAAATGTTTGAATTCGTAGTATCAGCGTTGCCATTGACACCAGGTTTAGTCCTGCGCCAATTGCTTAATCCGGCCTTGACCGATACAGTTCTAGAGCTGCTTGGCGAGAATGGGCGAAACTTTGAGCCTTTGTTCCATAACACAGTCAATGCAACCATTGTTAGAGGGGGTGAAAAGATTAACGTTATCCCAAGCGAGATCATCCTAGGAATGGATGGTCGCTTGCTCCCCGGCTTTAGTCCAGATGACATGATGTCAGAACTACGTCAGATCATCGGTCACGAAGTCGAGTTGGAACTTGTCCGACATGATCCCGGCCCGGCTAAAGTAGACATGGGACTGTTTAATACTTTGGCGGAAATCTTAGAAGAAGCAGACCCGGGCAGTAAATCATTGCCTCTATTGTTGCCTGGCGTCACCGACGCACGATTTTTCTCTCAGTTGGGTATCCAGACGTACGGGTTCACGCCAATGCAGCTTCCAAAGGATTTCAAGTTTTTTGAAGTTATTCACGCCGCAGATGAGCGCATCCCTGTAGATGCGGTAGAGTTTGGGACTAACGCGATCTATAATGCTTTGCAACGATTTGGAGAATAACTTTATAACCGTCGAACCGCCTCCGTATACGTACGATTATTGTCGGAGGGGCTGCCCAGGCTAGTTTTTAGAGGCGATGCAGATTATTGAAGTCATGCAGCCAAAGGCTTACCATGAGGTGTGACTGATGCACATGCCAAACAAAGCCTGTTCTTCTTCGCGTTGGAACACTAATATGCGCAGGGTTTTACCTATATCGAACTCGGGGATGGCGATGAGCTGTTTGAGGACAGATGATTTGAGGACGTAAGGCGGGTGCGCAGCCATATCTTCTGGCTGATGTGCAGGTTCTACATCGAGGGACGGCTGTGTCTCATCTATGGAAACCATGATATTGAACGTAAGGACCCTAAGGTCGCCTCTCATCTCATAGACATATAACCGACCTACCGAAATGGATATTGGAGAATAGAGGATTGAGTGAAATACTTACGAGGGGTTGCATTCTCGCTTACCACTCTGGTGATGTACATCGGTGTTCCGTTGGTTGGCTGGGGAGCTAACGATCTTCGTGGTTTCTTCTCAATTTATCCGAGGCTAGGCTATGCTGTTCTTGTAACGGCCCTCAGTCTTGCCGCCGGCTATCAAGCAATTGATGCGTCAGAAGGGATCAGGGGGAGTAGAGGGTATGAGGGCAAACTTCTTCGCCGTCAAAGCATCGTCGGAATAATGATGATCCTCCTATTATACGGAGTGCTCGTATTTCTACCCTTTGCCGATCGACGCAGTATTGGCGTGATGAGCGATTGCCAGCCAGTTCGTTGGTCAGGTCTCGCTCTTATTGGGCTCGGTTTCACACTCATCTTCTGGTCGGGGGTCACTTTGGGGAGGATGTACAGCGCGGAAGTGACCATCCAACAAAACCATGAGCTCATTATAAGTGGTATTTACCGCTATGTTCGACACCCTCGATATCTGGGGGCGATCATTCTTGGCCTTGGATTGTCTCTACTGTTCCGATCATGGATTGTTCTCGCCTTATTTACCCCATTCCTAATTGTTATCTTGTCTCGTATAAGAGACGAGGAGGCTGTGCTACTCGAGGAGTTCGGCCAAGATTGGGAACAATACTGCAAACATTCATGGCGCTTGATCCCATTTCTGTATTAGAGGCGGCCTTTCAAGTAGCTATGAAATAGGCCACTTCCTGGAGTACAGCCGAATTTGGCCTAACTATGCTATTCGCTGGAGCAGACCAAAGATTCAAGCAGGAATACGCAAGACTTGCTGTATTATCGAAGTAGCAAGCGGGTCGGTCCCCTCGACGGAGCATGTCCTTAGCCCCTCCGCCTAGCTCGGGATCTTCGGCTCCACCGAAGGGCTCGGGACTTTGCAGCTCGAAACCATTAGCACGCCAAGCCGCGTTTAATTGTCCCATGATTGACAAAAATAGAGTATCAGATATAATTCAACACATGTTGAACTATATATCGCCTGCTGCCAAGTCGTCGGTGCAGAATGTGAAGGTGTAAGGCTATGAAGAGTCAGTATCTGGCGAAAATTCTCAAAGCACTTAGTGACCCCACCCGCTTACGCATTTTTGATATATTGATGGGGGGGATGCATTGCAATTGTGAGATATCTGAGCAGCTTGACCTGTCGCTCAGTTTGGTCTCTCACCATCTACGTATACTGCGAGAGGTTGGCTTGGTCCAGGGGCAACGGGATCCCAACGACGCGCGATGGATCCATTACTCGGTGAACCAGAATGCTCTGGCGGAACTGAGCCAGGCTCTGGGTCACCTTTTGGACGCTAATCGCATCCGGCTGCGGGTGCCGCAGTGTAGATCAACAGAGCTGCAGACAATACCGAGAACTTGAGGTCCATATAGGGATGATGGCAACACCATCCCTTTTTCTCGGCAAAGTAATCCAATACACATTGAACTATCTTGAGGGGATGCTTATAGGCTGATTTTTAATCTTAGCTAACAAACCACTCTGTCTGTACGAAGGATCTCTATTCGAGCTTCAAAAGGACATTAAACAAAGGTGACAACACGATGAGTAAATTCGAAAAATATCTGGCCTTATGGGTCGCGCTATGCATGGTTATCGGGGTTGTACTTTCCCAAACAGTACCCGGCATCGGTGAGGCCATCGACTCTTGGCAAGTCGGTGGAATCTCGATCCCTATTGGCATCTGCCTGTTTCTGATGATGTACCCGGCTATGCTTAATCTGCAAGTGTCCGAACTGAAAAAATTGAAGAATAACCCAAAACCGATAATAATGACTCTGTTTTCCAATTGGGTGATCGCGCCCTTAGTTGCCGCAGGGCTGGCATATCTGTTTTTACGGGGAAACGAACAGCTTATCGTCGCCGTCATCTTGCTGGGGTCGAGCCCATGCACGGCGATGGTTCTTGTTTGGGGCAAGCTGGCCGAAGGGAACCAGGAGCAGAATGTAGTCAACACGAGCTTGAATACTGTCACCATTATGGTGCTTTACGTACCGATCGTTTCACTATTGACCGGCATTCAAAACATCCCCATCGATCGAGTATTGCTGGCTATTTCAACGTTCGTCTTTATCGGAATCCCACTGATCCTTGGCATCGTAAGTAAGCGGGTTCTGATCAGGGCTAAAGGGGAACCGTGGTTCGAGAATACCTATCGTCCTACTGTCAGCAAGGTTGCTATCGGAGCCCTCTTAATCACGCTCATTGTGCTCTTTTCGCTGAATGGGCAAGTTTTGCTCGAGAACTTCGATCAACTGTTGTTAGTCTCGGTCCCACTGCTGCTTGGTTTCGTCATCGTGGTTGGATACAATCTCCTTGTCACCAGAGCCTTTGGAATGGAATACAAGGAGGCCATAATCACGGTCATCATCGGATCTTCGAGCCACTTTGAGATCGCC
The DNA here is from genome assembly GCA_030605795.1 of Anaerolineae bacterium. Taxonomy (GTDB): domain Bacteria; phylum Chloroflexota; class Anaerolineae; order Anaerolineales; family E44-bin32; genus DUEZ01. Next base: position 7,678 of record JAUWHR010000003.1, read on the forward strand.
ATTGCCACCGCGGTAGCGATGTTCGGTGTCGGTTCGTATGCCGCGTTGGGAACCACGATGGGCTTGTTTTGGGAAGTTCCGATCATGTTGGGTCTGATCTTTCTGGGCAAAGCCCTACAGAAAAGGAGCTTCTGGAATAGTCAGGGTTTGAGTGGCTAGCGGCATGTAATTGCAGGGGCGTAGACGAAAAAAGATTGGACGAAGAAGAACCTCAAGACAATTACCCTCGAACAGCGAAAACGCATTAGGCTCGTTTGTTATGACCACTGCCATCGCCATTTTTTAGGATGCGGTCAACAGTGTGTATGACTTGCTGATCGGGCAAGGTGATTTCAGCGGGGTGGCGATTGCTGCTTTGTGGGTAGCATTGCTTACCGTGGTTCTCAAGCTATGGTTGACGATTTGGACCCAGCGGATAGGTCGACAGACACAGAACGCCGCAGTCCTGGCGTTGGCCCACGATCACCGCAACGATGTATTCTCCGCTTTAGCAGCGACAATTGGCATCTTCTTTGGTCGGATGGGCTATCCTCGGGTTGATCCGCTGGCCGGGGCGATGGTTGCACTGATCATCCTGCGCACTGGTATCGAGATTTTACGCGAGTCAACGGCAGATTTGATGGATACCTTACCTGACCAGGCATTGGCTCAACAAATTACCGAATTGTTGAGCCCTATTCCGGGTGTGAAGCAAATCGAGGAGGTCCATGCCCACCGGTTTGGGCCATATTTAGTTGTCAACGATACCATCGGTGTCGATAGCTCATTGAGTGTGGCCGAAGGTGATAAGATTGCCATCCAGGTGGAACGCACCCTGATCGAGCACATTGAGTTTATGCGTCGAGTTCACGTTCATTACCATCCAGCGATCCTGTCGGAGACGGTTTTAATCGTGAGTGGAAACAGCGGTAACTGTGATCTAACAGTGGGAAGCCGATTAGAGAGAGTAATTTTGAACGATAATAAGACATGTATGTCTCCGCTCACAGCTCGCAAGTGATAGGCGACTCAGAAAAATGGAGGATAACAATGCGTGAGTTTTGCACTGAGCCTGGGGAGGGAAAGAAATGGTAGCTCCAAATGAAGAACTATTCAGACATATTGCTTCATGAGGAGCTTTCCTCTTCCGAGAAAGAAATGTCAGGTGCCAACACTCGCGTAGAGTGGTTAGATCGCTTCTTCGAGAGTGCTGTAATACCGGCGATCCCTGGTAAAGTCAGGACAAGACCCGAGTTCGAAAAAGATGATAAGCTATCTTCGAAGCAATTGATTGATCAGCCAAGCGAAGAGGAGATCTTGGAAAAGCGGAAGGTGGTCCACTATGGTCAGGTATTATCGATCGAGGATGTTGAAGAAGTGATCAATATAGTGGAATCAATAACGAAGTTACCCTGCGGATGCAGGTACATCTCCACCAGTAAGGCAGATAAACGTTTCTGCTTTGGATTGGGGATGAATAAATAGGGCATACTAGGCAAGTATCCTGATGCAGCTTCATCGCTTGAGGTACTAGACAAGGCAGAAGCCAGGAAGATCTTCAGAAATTACGACGAGGAGGGACTAGTACATAGCATTTGGACTGGCGTAACTCCTTATGCCGTCGGCCTGTTTAACCGTGATCGTGATTGTTTACCCTACTGAGGGTATGTTGGGAATGGGGGCCCTCCTTCTTTCTTTCGTGCAGAATATATCTGTCAGGTAGATTGGGACTTAAGCGAAGGGTGTAAATCTTGTATGAGTCAGTGTTAATTTGGCGCGCAATACTACTCGTCTACGCTTTCCAAAGTTTGTATCAATCCCACCCAATGTTTTAGATGTGGAACTTGTAGGGCGGCATGTACCAATGATGCTATTACACTTATTCCAAGACAAGAGAGTTAGCTCGAGACATTTAACCATCATCAGGTTTTAATAAATGAAAGTTCCAATATTCTTCTTTACTTTATTCTGTGAAATTCTCCTCGGGGGTTCTCTAATACTCACGCTGTTTCTTCCCCGATTCAGAGTCTGGCCTCCACCCGAAAGAAAATCCTGGCAGTACTTCTTTACTTGGGGTTTGACGATCGTTTCCTCTGGTGGAGTATTCATCCTTGGCATATTGGATTGGGACAATTTTATCGTCCATGATTGGGTACGTTATCCCTTTGGAATTGGATTGATAATTTTTAGTTTCATACTTGTGATATGGGGAGTGAGAACGCTCGGTATTTATGCTACCCAGGGTCTTGGAGGAGAATTTATCAGAGAAGGTCCGTATAGATTTTCTCGCAATCCCCAATATATAGGTGACATTACCCTTCTACTGGGTTATATCCTTTTGTGCAATTCAATATTGGCAGGAATTACTGGACTTCTGGGGATTGTCTGGTTGGTTCTTGCCCCTTTACGGAAGAACCTTGGCTTATGGAGCGGTTTGGCGATGCTTATAAAGATTATAAATCTCAGGTACCGAGGTTCATATCATTATGGGGCTGTAAATACGGTGGCTAACACCAGGCTAGAGACCGTCGG
>JAUWHR010000095.1 GCA_030605795.1 Anaerolineae bacterium
ATCGCCCCGCCCCATATACCTGGCAGCTGCCAGTGCAGCCGCTTCTGTCACCCGTGTTAGATCAAGCGCCAAGTTTCGAGAAGGTTTTTCTCTCATTCGTCCACTCCGCCACTTCTAGATTCATTATTGAATGCATTAAAAAAGCACAAATACGAGAAAGGGAATGGTATAAATGGGGGCTGTCTCAAAAGAGCGGCCCAGAGATAGATTGCTTAATCAATGATAAAGAGTTATTTGTGAACAGGTAGTAAAGGAAGAGAAACACCGAATTAATCCTATAAATCGTATTCATGCTAGAAAGCTACTCCAACCCTCACCCCCAGCCCCTCTCCCTTTTAGGGAGAGGAGTGATGCAGTTTTCCCTCTCCCCAGTGGGGAGAGGGTTAGGGTGAGGGGGGGGTAATCCTCTGATGGGCTACTCTGACCCCCACCCTAAGAGCTAGTAAATCTTCTTTTTAGACAACTCCCACATATACCCATTTTCTCTGCCGTTGGCGGCTTTTTTCAGTAGACTCATGAGAAATCTAGTCATGTTGTAAGCCAGGAGATCAAATAAAACCCAATAACCCCAGCCCACAGCCAGGAATCCAACCGATCGAGGACCCCGCCGTGACCAGGTATCAGCGATCCTGTGTCCTTGACTTGGTTTTCACGTTTGATCATACTGATTCCCAGGTCACCCAAGGGTGCAAGGGCGCCGATCATGGCTCCCACGATCAAGCCACGAGTAGCAGACAGAGTTGACCCCAACCCCGCACCAATGCGCCACAACATCGCCAACCCAGCTGTTCCGAGAGCTCCACATACAATGCCAGCCAAGTAACCCTCCCAGGTCTTGTTGGGGCTTAATCGACTAGAAAGAGGATGACGACCGATCGCCCGACCAACTAGATAAGCCGCACCGTCAGCGAGCCATATCGAGGGCAAAGCAACGAGTACCCACCACTCACCCTCTGGTAAACGTCGTAAAGAAATAAGGTACGACCCGATCCAGCCTATGTAGATGATGCCGGTCACGCTGATAGCGAAGTCGGTCCCAGAGCGGGGCGCTCCTTGTTCATAGTCTACCAAGTGCCAAATAAGAGTTACAAGGCAGAGAAGGGTTAGCAGGAACGGCATGTGCTCAAAGCCATGCAGGAAGCGAGAGATACTGAGGACAATAACTCCAAGGACAAGTAAGGGCAGCGCGGGTCGCAGACCATGACCACGAAACATTAGCCCATATTCAGCCGCCGCTAAGCTCAGTAAAGTCATGATCGCTACTAAGAAAAACCAATTGCCGTCTACAAGCACCCAAAGTACAAACGGCAGGAGAAAGATGATGACTACGATGCGCTCGCGCAGCATGTTACTTCGGAGAGACAGGCCTGGGTACACGGCCGTAACGACGCTCACGGCTTGCGTAGTCGCACAGCGCCTTGAGAAGTTCCTCTCGGTTGAAATCGGGCCAATATGTGGAGGTGATGTACCACTCGGAATACGCGCCCTGCCAGATCAGAAAATTACTCACCCGTAACTCGCCAGAAGTTCGGATAATAAGATCAGGGTCTGGGCAATCAGCGGTGTAAAGATAGCGGCTGACTAGGTCTTCTTCAACCTCGGCTTGGGATATGCCGTCAGCCACAATCCTCCGGATGGCATCTACGATCTCAGCGCGCCCACCATAGTTCCAGGCGATATTGAGCACCAACTTCTGGTTATTCCGGGTCAACTCGATGGCGTGGCGGACTTTTTCTTGTAGCTTCGGGTGCAAACGTTCCAACCGACCAATATGCCGTAACTGCACGCCATTTTCATCCAACTTCTGCAACTCGCGGTCGATTACCTCCTCCAGGATATTCATCAATCCACGAACTTCATCCACCGGACGTTCCCAGTTCTCAGTAGAGAAAGCATAAATCGTCAGGTATTGGATACCGAATTCGACACAAGCTTCCAGCACCTGGCGTAGATTATCGACCCCCGCGCGATGTCCCGCCATACGGGGCAGCCCACGAGCCCGCGCCCAACGACCATTCCCATCCATGATAATGGCAACATGCATCGGAATCTTATCCGGCAACTCAAATGGTTTTACTTCAGTCATGATATGTGTGGCCGCGTTAGACCTCGAGGACTTCAGTTTCTTTTCTCTGGCAAATTTCATTGATTTGATCGATGTAGCTATCAGTCACCTTTTGGAGGTCGTTCCCACCGTGTCGTAATTCATCCTCCGAGATTAGCTTCTCCCGCTCGAACCCCCGCATGTCGTTTAACACATCCCGGCGTACATTACGCACCGCAACCCTCGCTTCCTCGGTCCGGCTACGTACTACTCGTACCAGATCGTGGCGACGCTCCTCTGTCAGGGGAGGAATAATAAGCCGGATCATTTTTCCATCATTGTTCGGGTTCAGACTCAGGTCGGAGGTTAGAATGGCCCGTTCGATCCCTTTCAGGCTCCCTGGGTCGAATGGTCGGATGGTTAACAAACGAGGCTCAGGCGCCGAGATCGTTGCTAGTTGCATCAACGGCGTAGGGTTTCCATAGTATTCCACCGACAACCGCTCAACCAGCGCTGGGGAAGCGCGACCTGTGCGGATGGTGGCCAAGTCAAATTCGAAGGCGCGAACCGCGCCTTTCATGCGGGATTCAGCCTCGATCAGGGCATCTTTGACCATAAGGATACTCCTAAGGCAGGATCTCAAGCCATTGAAAAGTTACCCTTATAGGATAACGCAAAATATGAGAAAATGCGATGCCCCTCCCTACGATGAGTCCAATACACAATTTCCCCACACGAAGCCAGCTATTTTTAGATTGATCAGTCTTTTATGGGCAAGCACAAGGATGGTAGAAAAAGTCCTACATTAAATGCAGTCCAATTTAAATCCTCAGTCAGAGATGATTGTACCCACCTGTTCCCCGAGCACCGCATTGATCAGGTTATCCATTTGCCACATGTTCATCACGAGGATCGGCAAGTTGTTGTCCATACAGAGAGATATGGCTGTGCTATCCATAACTTGCAATCGACGATTGAGCGCCTCGATATAAGTTAAATGATCAAAGCGTTTGGCATTAGGATCCTGCTCCGGATCGGTGTCGTACACGCCGTCCACCTTGGTGGCCTTAATCACGATGTCGGCTTCGATCTCCATCGCCCGCAAAGCTGCGGCGGTATCGGTAGAAAAGTAGGGATTACCTGTGCCTCCACCGAGAATCACCACTCGACCCTTCTCCAGGTGCCGGATCGCTCGCCGGCGAATATAAGGTTCGGCCACAGCCCGCATCTCCAAGGCCGACATCACTCGCGTGACCACTCCCGAACGCTCAAGCGCATCCATGAGCGCCATTGAGTTCATCACCGTACCCAACATACCCATGTAGTCTGCGGTAGCCCGCTCCATACCCCGTGCAATTCCATCACGACCTCGCCATAGGTTTCCAGCACCGATAACTATAGCGACCTGCACACCCAAGGCGCGCACTCGCTGTATCTCCGCCGCTAGATCCTCTGCCCGATGGGGATCGATCCCTATCCCCTGAGGACCGGCGAGGGACTCCCCTCCAAGTTTGAGCAGGATACGTTGATAAACTGGTTTTTTCGTCGTGGCCTCTATGATGACCTCCTATCTCCGATCGATAAGAAATCGGGACAACACTCAATTGGCCCGAAAACGCTACTCAAGCTCCTCACCCACGGTCCAGCGCTCATAGCGCCGGATGGTGATGTTTTCGCCGGTGGAAACGATCGTCTCCTTGAGCAACTCTTCGATCGTCTGCGTATCGTCGCGAATGTAAGCCTGACGCAGAAGGCAGTTATCATCAAAGAATTTCCCCAGCCGGCCCTCCACGATTTGATCAATGACATTACCAGGCTTGCCGCCCTCCCGCGCCCACTTACGGGCCTTCTGGCGCTCCTCCTCGATCACTGCCTCCGGTACATCCTCAGACCGGATCCAGCGCGGGGAATTAGCTGCAATCTGTAGCGCGACCTCGTGAGCCAAATTCCGGAACACTTCCGTGCGAGCGACAAAATCCGTTTCGCAATTAACCTCCACCATCACACCCACACGCCCATCACCATGGTTATATAAATCCAACACGCCGTTACGTGTTTCGCGGTCAGCCCGCTTGGCAGCAGTAGCCAAACCTCGCTCGCGCAACAAAATGGCCGCCTTTTCAAGGTCGCCGCCGCATTCTTTAAGCGCCTCTCGGCATGCAAGCACCCCTGATCCCGTCTTCTGGCGGAGTTCTTTGACCAACTCAGCTGAGATCGTCATTCCCCGTCTTCCTTTACATCATCTGCTACTTCGCTCACTCCAGAATCGTTCGAAGCTTGTGTTTCACCTTGTTTTTCTTCCTCAGCTTCACCCGGCAATTGAGTTTCCTGCTCACCTTCCCCCTTGATCTCAAGCTCGGCTTCGAGCTCTTCAGGAGCTGGTTGATCAGATTCTAATACCAATTTATCGTCGAAAGCTCCGCTTTGAAGCTTGGCAAGTGTGGCTTCACCCAAGAGTTCTTCATCGGTCATTTCAATCTCAGCCATCGCCTCCAGATCCATTGGCAGGAGTTCTTCTTCCGCCTCTTCCTCCAAGTCCTTTCTCAGTGCTCTACCTTCAAGTACAGCGTCAGCGATCTTGGAGGCCATTAGTTTAATAGCCCGAATTGCATCATCATTGGAGGGTATCACGTAATCGATATTCCTAGGATCACAGTTGGTATCAACCAGTGCGATGACCGGAATACCGAGGAGGTTTGCCTCGTGAATGGCGGTCTCCTCGCGACGAACGTCAACCACGAATAACAAATCGGGGACCGAAACCATCTCCCGAATACCGCCCAGGCGCTCTTCAAGCTTGTCAATCCTGCGGGTCAAGCTTAAGGCTTCTTTCTTCGTCAATAGCTCAAACTCACCCGCATCACGTCGACGTTCTAGACCTTCTAATTCATCGATCTGGCTGCGAATGGTTCGCCAGTTGGTGAGCGTTCCACCAAGCCAACGAGCGTTGACATAGGGCATCATACAGCGCCTGGATTCAAGCTCGATTGTCTCCTGAGCCTGCCGCTTGGTCCCCACAAACAACACCCGACCACCAGCGGCGATCGTATCCCGGACCAAACCATAGGCGATTTCAAGCGTTTCGAGCGTTTGTTGGAGATCGATGATATGGATGCCGTTGCGCTCGGTGAAGATATACGGTTTCATACGCGGGTTCCACTTTCGAGTGCGGTGCCCAAAGTGTACTCCCGTCTCTAAGAGGGCTTTCATGGTAACGATAGCCATGGGGCTGTAACCTCCTCTGCGTTAGACCTCCGTCTCCTTCCACCCGAGTTGGAACCGGCTGGCTTACCGGCACGCCCAACCCGATCTGGAGACGTGCGAATTTACCCCTACGGGGCAGAATTTCTCCCGCCAGTCTCATATCCGCTGGCGGGAGCGGTTTGGAGTATAACATGACGCTAATGATTCGTCAAAGTCAGGAGTATAAGACGTTGGCTTCAAGCTCACAACCGCGATCAAGAATATTTAGTATGGATATCTCGGCTGCTCTCATTCCTTTTGATAGATTTCGCATCTACACGTCGCATAAACCGTTCCACACCGATGACCGCCCGTTGATGTTCCACTTCACCGACCAACTCTACTTCATCCCAAATCCGAGCATTGAAAGTGATCAGGTTATCCCGGACATCAACCACCTCAGCCCGAATACGAACCATCCCACCCATAGGTGTGGGCGCTAGATGGCGGATGTGCAACTCTGTGCCCACCGAAGTCTGACCCTTCGGCAGCAAAGGCATCACCATCGACGTACAGGTTTGCTCAACTAATGAAGCCATGGCTGGCGTGGCGTAGACCTGCAGATCCCCGCTGCCAACATGTAACGCGGTCAATTCGCAAGTGACTTCCTGGGTGGCTTCCGCCACCATTCCTGGCTCAATCGAGCTGGATCTCATCCCACCTCCGTGCTTCTTTCGTCGCCCCCAGACTCCGGCCAGACTTGGAGAGCCACGACTATCGCCACAGCGTGTTGGTGAGTGTGACTGAGGCTGAGCGACCAGGCCGTTATGCCGAGCGAATCAGCCAACCTACTAGCTCGGCCATGGAGACGAAGTATGGGTTGGCGGCGGGGGTTATTAACAATCTCAATATCCTTCCAACCAATGTCCCCAATACCTGTCCCCAGAGCCTTAGCAACGGCTTCTTTGGCAGCAAAACGTGCCGCCAATGCAGGTGTATGTCCCTGAGCGTCGATCAGTTCCTGAGATGTAAAGAAACGGTCAAAGAAACGTTGGCCATGGCGCAGGATCGCCCGGTCGATACGATCAATTTCGATTAGGTCTACTCCGGACCGGATCACTCCTTATCCCCCTCATCCATGGAACCGGCAATGGTGATTGCTAAACGATCAGGGTCGAGGAATCGCCTTGCCGCTTGAATCACCTGATCACGAGTGACCGACGTCACAATTTCAGGATAACGGTGGTAATAATCCATTCCCAGAGCATAGCGTTCGATATGAAGTAAAGCGCCAGCGACACCTTCGTTTGTCTCAAGTTGCAACGGTAATCGACCGATAAAATTGGCCTGGTTATCAATCAACTCCCCCTTGGTCACACGCTGGGTAACCAAGCGTTTTATTTCAACCCGGATTAACTCGATCACCTGCTCCACTCCAACTGGGTTGACGCCGGCAATCACCTGCCATGGACCTGGTCCGGGCCCACCTCCCAGCGTGCTATATGCGTAGTATGCCAACCCAGCTGATTCACGCACTGCATCGCCAATCCGCCCATACATACCGAAACGCCCAAGTATGCTGTTCCCCAGTGCAGCAGCCATATAATCATCATCAAAACGGCTCGGACCAGGTGTGCCGAGAACAATATCGCACTGGCTCTTACCGGGTAGGTGCACAACCCTCCTAAGCAACTCCGATGGTTGGTGTATTGGCGGCAATTCCGGTTGGGATGGCTGCTGTGGATTGCGCCAATTGCCCAGGCTGTTCGCGACAGCAGCCGCGGCTTCTTCAACCGCCACCGCGCCTACCACCGCAATCACCATACCCTGTGGTCCAAAACGTTGGCGGTGAAAGTCTCGCAGATCCGCCGATGTAAATTCAGCGACTGTATCCCGGTAGCCGGCCGGCGGCAAGCAATAAGGATGGTTCGGATACGCCAACTCATCAAAGGCGAGTTGCGCCCGGGCACCGGTATTCTGATCGCGGATGGCAAGTGCGGTCAACTGCTCAGCTTTCAACCTCTCAACCTGCGACTCTGGGAACACCGGATTGCGCAGAACATCGGCTAGAAGCTCTAGCAATAAACTCAGATCTTCCGCCAAAGCCTTTCCCTGGAAAATAGTACTATGGGTCCCCGCGACCACGCTGAGGCCAGCGCCAATCGATTCAATCGATTCAAATATCCGTCGGAACGATCGTTCCTCCGTGCCCCGCATCAGAGCCAAAGCCGTAATGTGAGCAAGACCTGCTCGTGAGCGCAACTCGCCCAGCGATCCAGCCTGCAGAAAGCCAGAGATGACAACCGAGGGGCTTGAAAAATTTTCTCGCGCCAAGACCACAATCCCGTTGGAGAGTTCTCGCCGTAAAATCGTTCCCGGGCCAGGCAGGGCGCGCACGTCGAGTTTGGGGAGAGAGAAGCCTTGTTTAGCCACCTCGATCATCCATCATGGGAGTACATCCCCACCACACGCCTCGTCGGGAGTAGATACCTGTTCGCCACACTCAGGACATCCTCCGGGGTAACCATGGACAGGCGTTCGAGGTATGTTTCAAACCAAGCATAATCAGCGAACATCTCGCTGAAGCCCATCCAGAAAGCTTGGTTGGTAATGCTCTCAGAGTTGTAGGCGAACAGGGCACGAGCTTGTTTGATGGCTTTGGTCAACTCCTCGGCTTCAATTGGTTGAGCTAGGAGGCGCGCCACCTCGCCGTCGAGAACCTCCAAGGCTTGTTCCGGTGTGTGATCAGGCCGGACGATCACGTTGATCGAGTACAAATAGGGATCGACCGTCGCCGACAGCCCCCCACGAACAGCTGCGGCCACCTCCCCTTCAACCAGCGCCCGGTACAAACGCGAAGTCTTATTTGAAATACCTCCCCCGAAGAAATTTAGATTCGAGGCTCCCGTCAACACGCTATCTAGGACAGCCAGGGGGTGGAAATCAGGGTCAGATGCGAGCGGTGCGCGATAAACTATTTCCAGGAAGGAGGTCTCTCCTGGTCCCTCGACTGTCACCCGACGCTCACCGGTTTGAGGGGGCTCAGGACGAGAATGATGCTCTGGTCGCGGTTGGCGTGGGATGGGACCGAACAATTCACGGATGCGCTTGAGCATCGACCGCGTGCGAAAATCGCCGGCTATGGCCAATACGGCATTACTGGGTACATAGTATCGACGATAATGTTCATAGAGTTGGTCACGGGTTATGGTCCGCAAATCAGCCATGTCCCCCACGACACTGTGATGGTAGGAATGGACTCGGAAGGCAGCCGCCTGCACCTCCTCCGTCAGGCGATATGTGGGCTCATTCTCG
>JAUWHR010000038.1 GCA_030605795.1 Anaerolineae bacterium
TGCGGCCCGGGCGGCAGTGATATATCCCTCTTCCAGGACCTCGATCATCGTGGAGCGGGTCATGCGGATGGTCAGGCCAATGGCGTAGGTGGACAGGGTGAAAGCGGGCAGAATTAGGTGGATGAGGGTGCTGCGCAGGGCCGGCCAGTTGCCGCTGACTAGACTGTCAATCACATAAAACCCGGTGATTTGCTGAATTGGATTAAATAAGGAAATATCCCTACTTACCCGGCTGCCCAGGGGCAAGAGTTTCAACCTGCCGAAGAAAAAGAATTGCAGCAAGAGTGCCATCCAGAAGGTAGGCATGGAGACACCAGCGACAGCCAGCAGTCGGCTCGTGTGGTCGAGCAGGCTGTACTTCTTAGCCCCGGAGAGGACGCCCAAAGGGATACCGACGAGGACAGCCATGATCATACCCGTAATGACCAATTCCAGGGTCGCTGGTAGGTAGCTTTTCAGGTCGGTCAGGATGGGTTGATGTGATTTCACGGAGACACCGAAGTCGCCATGCAATAGATCGTTCATGTAACGAAAGTACTGGATGTAGAGAGGTTTGTCCAGACCTAGCTTGATACGAGCAGCGGCGATTTGCTCATGAGTGGGGTGTGGGCCAACCCAGAGCGCGGCGGGATTGGAGGGCACAACACGGGAGATGACAAAGGTGATGACTGAAACGCTCAGAAGCACAAGCGCCGCAAGCAACAGCCTCCTGGCGATATATTCCCACTTCCGCATGTAGTCTCTCCAGGGAAAGTTTTACCTTTCTCGTAAATCCGGTCGACGAGAACGGTAGAGTGTAAGAATAGAAAATTTTGAGGAAAAAAAGGATGGAAGCATGGAAGAAATCTTAACCACCTACCATGCTTCCATATACCCGCACTCTCAGATTTTCCCTACTTCCTCGTCAGCTTGTAGACGAAAACGATGTGAGGATAGGCCGGGTTGTCCGCGTAGCCCTCGATGTCAGACCGAAGCTCGTGGTCGTTGGGAAGGTCATAAAAGAACATAGCCGCGGCCTCTTCTATCAGTATCTCCTGGGCCTCGATGAAGAGCCGCTCGGCCTCTTCCCGGTCGGTAGCTGAAAATTCATTACCCCTGTCGATCAAGTCATCGAACTCGGGGTTGCAATAGTAGCCATCGTTGAAGAGGATTTCCTCTTCGCAGTGGAACATGTTGAAGAGATAGGTGTAGGGGGTGACGTAGTCGGGCCACCAGTACATGACGAAGATGTCCTGAGCCGCGAGGGGATCCGACATGGCCAGGTCCCACTGGGCCTCCCATTCCATACCCCGCACCTCCAAGTTTATTCCCAACTTGGCCAGCTCCGCCCTCCACAATTCACCCACCTGTTCTTCTTCCAGGTCGCCAGTAGCGTAGGTCATGACCAAGTCGAAACCACCTTCTGGGTAACCGGCATCAGTCAGGAGTTCCCTAGCCTTATCCAGATCGTAGGAGTACTGGAACAGGTCTTCACTGAAGCCCCACATCCCAGCGGGAACCGGTCCATATGCTTGCGTAGCCTGTCCCAGCATCACAATCTCGACGAACTGCTGGTAAGGGAAGGCATACGAAAGGGCCTGCCGGACCAGTTTGTTATTAGTGGGCTCCTTCTCCATATTGATAAGACCCAGCAGGTTCTGGAAACTAGGGTTGATGTAGACGGTCACGTCATCGCGGGCGTCCAGAGCCTCAAAGTTCACCCGCGGTAGCGCGTAGGTGAAGTCCGCTTCACCGGCCTCGAGCATCTGCTGCCGTACAACGGGATCGGGATTAACCTCAAAGACGACTATGTCGAATTGGCCTTCACTCCAGCCACCCCAATAGTCGTCGAAGCGGTTCACAATCAGCCGTGAGCCCCGCTCTCGGCTCTCGATCATGTAAGGGCCACTTCCACAATCATGGCCCTCATTGAACCACTCGCTGATATTTTCTCCCTGGGCCTCGGTGCAGGCGGGGCTGAAGATCCAGGCTCCATACCCTGAGGCAGCGACCAGGTCCATAGGCGCGGAATATGTCAGCTTGAACTCCACGGTGTAGTCGTCTATAACGGTTATCACATCCACCGCGTCCCAGATGAAAGCGGCCCCCAAGCCCAAGCTTAAAGTCCGGTCGATTGAGTACTTCACGGCTTCGGCGTTGAAATCGGTGCCGTCATGGAACTTGACCCCCTCCCGCAGATGGAAGATCCAGGTCAGGCCGTCCACCGATGACTCCCAACCGGTAGCCAGCGCTGGGCCAAGCACCTCTTCGCTTCCAGGTGGGTTATAAAAAACCAGCGTCTCATATACATTGCCCACCACAACTGAGTCGTCAGAGAAGCTGACGCTGGGGTCAATATCCGGAAAGGTAGGGGCGAGAACATAGACGAACACGTTCTTCTCGGCTTCTGGGACTGGCGAAGGTGGAGGTGCCTCCTCGACAGGTTCGATGGCCGGAGCTGGTGTAGGGGATGCCGGCTTGCAGGCGGCCATAGTTAACGACAAAATCATAAGCAGGCTGATAGCCAGCATCAGCCCACGGCGTTTTTGCAACATCTCTTTTTCTCCTTTAGATAGAGCCTATCAAAGCCATTATTTGCGATTGCCAACATAGTGTGTGTTCAGATAAAGCTGTATAGTCACCTCCTCAAGACAGAACTGCAACCAGGGACAAGCGTCCGTAGCTAGTGATCACCTACGTTTTTTACAACGTCCTCTAGTGCAAATTAGGACTTTTATTATGATCGTTCATTTGGGTCTATTTGTCAACCGAAAGCGGTAAATTTAAATATTTAGTGCCAAAAAAACAGCCACATTCAAGCTGCAAGGCAAATAGTCGGTGCTGAATCAGCAGTGGTATATTTACCGGTAATCACATTCTCCCCCTCAAACCCTACGTTTTTTCCGCTCCATGCCTTGGAATAACAGCTTACATTACGAAAAAGGGCAGACTATTGACGGTCAAGTAGTCGAATTGGTGATTAAGGCTTCATTGATCAGCTTGATGTGTTGGTTTTGGAAGTACCCACAACAGTATGAGAAGATCTACTGGTCTCACTGGTCCAACTATAGCAACGCAAAGGTGTTCCGAACACCGGAACCTCTCTTACTTTGGTGACCCGCAAAGGAATCGAACCTTTAACCTACTGATTAAGAGTCAGTTGCTCTGCCAATTGAGCTAGCGGGCCCAGCGTTGCAATTATACCAATGCTCCACTCACCGTCAACGACGATAGAGGTCCAGAACGCTGTCGGTTCCTACGACAATTCGTAGTGTATTGATGGAAATTCAACTGGCAGTTAATGAATGCTGCCGTGGAGATTTATCCAAACTTTTCCAGGTCGTTCTCACCGAGGAACATCACCGCAATTTAGTTCGGTTGGTCAAGAAGCAGTATTGAGCGATTAGCGAGGCGGGGATTTCACAGGTATAGAGTCCACTATGATTCCTGACCCACCTGTATGGGAGGTTCGGACCGTGGCAAGCGCCATGCGGCGAGCAACCCGGCTACTAGATAAAACAGTGCGGTGGCGATAAAAACAGCCCGCAGTCCAAACCACATCGCCACCCCTGCCCCGATCAATGGCGCAACCGAGCGAGCTGCGGCCTGAATCGAATTGTCCAACCCGAATACTGCACCCTCTTCACCGGATTGTGTGTAGCGCGTTAGCAGCGCGCTGAGTCCCGGAATGATACCCCCCATCGCAACGCCAATCAAAGCCTGTAAGACCAACAGCTGCCAACCAGCCATGACTAAGCTTTGCGGTAGATAAAGTAGGGCCGCGAGTACAACGCCGGCGATGACGATGCGACGATGCCCGATACGGTCCCCTAACCGCCCTAAATAGATTGAGCTGAGTGTGGTGGTGGCTGCGCCTATACCAATTACCAGCCCGGTGAAGGTGTTTATATGCGCGGTGTCCCTCAGTAGGGTCTCAATGAAGAGCGGCAGCATGGGGAAAATCATCATGCGTCCAAGTCGATTCATGAAACGCATTCCATAGGTCATCACCACACCTGGCGCAGCTAGGATGTGCCTCCACTGCGCCATAAAGCTGCTCGCTCCTTCAGTTAGCGTATCGGCTGGCACAAACTTCTCCTCAACACCAAAAAAGACCAGCACACCAGAGAGAAAGAGAAGCCCGGCTGTTACGTAGAACGCGGCGCTGTAGCCAAAGAAGTCGGCAATCGCTCCACCAATCAACGGGCCGAGCGCTACTCCACTCCCTAACCCGACTTGTAAAATCCCCATCGCATAGCCCGTACGCTCGCGGGGCGCTTCGGATGCGACCAAAGCGCTGGCAGCGGCTACGCTTCCGGTGATTAATCCCTGAATAGCCCGCAGGATCACAAGTTCTTCCGCCGAGCGGACAAACGCCATCAGCAGCAAAATCACCGCCCCACCGAACATCGATCGCTCGACCATCAGCTTGCGTCCATAACGGTCGGCGATAGTACCCCAGATGGGTGAAGCGATCATCATGGTGAATGCCTGCGCTGAAAAGACCATCCCCGCCAGAAACTCGATACTCAGGTTAGTAGTCGCGCCTAAGTCTTTTACATACAGTGGTAGAAAGGGGAAGATACTCGAGAAACCTACCGCCACCATCAACTGTGCGAAAAACATGATGTACAATGTGCGCTGCCAGCGTGTTTTGACAGACGCCTTGAGGTGATTCAAGATCATGGTTTCAATGTCCCGAGAAAAATATGTTGTGCGCTATCTATAGACAGGTCAACCAGTAGACACACAAGGCACTATTGTACCCGGCATTCACCAGCCTTACCGTAACAGTTTGGATTTGTAGTTGAGATCAATTGCGATCATTCAAAACCACAATTCTTGGGTCCTTCGCTCAGCTCCTCCATAGATGCAAATCTGTGCTTTCTGAGATTTTCATTTGGTCCTCCGTTTATCAGCCCAGAGAGACGCTACTTCTGAAGGGAATTCAAGTTGAGCAATGATTGTAGGGGCGGACCAGTGTGTCCGCCCACTTCCTACAATATTTGGACCGACACTTTAGTCGGCCCCTACTTGACGAATTTGTTGATCGCGACTCGGGACAACTGCGACCGGGGGGTAATTGATTAAGGAAGAAATCCTTTCGCTTAAGGAAAGGATAAACTAGGTGGTGAATCGCTCAATAGCTCTAAACCCTTCATACCTTCAGGTCGTACCCCATCTCAATCAGGCGATTTCGCACCTCACATACCCAGCGGCGTGAGTAAGCCTCACCCTGCTCATTGCGGATTCCCTTATCAACAGCCAGTCGTGTAGTAATGCGCTGGTCGCTAATCGCCAAACGCTCTTCCCTCAATTCCCTGTAGACGGCGATAATCCCCCGTTCAAGCTCCGACAACACCGGCGTTCCCCCAATTCCGAAGCTTTCAATCCATAATGCTGCTCTTTCCTCGGTTGTCATGTTTATGACCCGTTCGTGCTCGTGCAAATATATCTTTGCCTGTTCCCTCTCCTTTTCCAAACCCACTCCCGCGTCTTCAGCTTCATTCGGCTCAGGTGTTTCTGCAAGCTTAACTAGTTTAAAAAACCGATCGAGGAATGCACTTTGATCGTCGATGAGAATCGGGGCAAACCCTGCAACCCAACCGATTTCAGAGAACAACTGGCCGATCTGGTTCCAGGACCTACCCGCTTTATCGCTCGGAGGCGCCAGGCCAGGCGTTTGGAGTTCCAGCTTCGTGATGCTGGATTCAAGCTCAATGGCGGTGATGATACAGTTGCTTACAACCCACACAGCCGCCGACGGAAGTTCTTTGTACAAGCATAAGCCGAGCTCATAGTTAGCGTTTAGGCGATGGAGACTGCGTATAATCTGGTTTAGTCCAGCTCGGGTAATAATTATAAATTCTGGAACCATCGCGTAGCCCCTACAAGAATGGACCACCCGAAATCAATCCGAGTTATCCTCTTGTTTTTTCTGTTCCATACCTTCAGGAAGCAGCGCCCCGGTTAGCGATGTTTGTGATAAGGAGTCGGGAGCAACTCTAGCCCCACGTAAGTCGCTCCCCCGCAAGTCAGCCCCGTTCATTTGGGCCTGGCGCAAATCAGCGTCGCTCAGATTTGCCCCGCGCAGGTCAGCCCGACGCAGGTCAGTCTTTCTTAGGTCAGCGTTATTCAGCTTAGCATTTTGTAAATTTGCCCCCTCCAAGATCGCCTCTCTTAGATCCGCCCAACTGAGATCAGCGCCCCTCAGATTGGTATTACTGAGGTAGGCTCTATAGAGATAAGCTCCCTTAAGGTCGGTGTCGCTTAGATTCGCTCTGCTTAGGATCGCATCAGCAAAATAAAGCCCCGAAAGATTAACGCCTTTTAAATCAACCCCGCGCAGCACAAGGCCTGATTCCATATGGCCCTCGCCACCTCCCCGCATCCATCCACGGAGGGCAATAATTTCCTGTATTTCTTTCCGGGTGAAGTCAGACATAGCCAATTATCCCACGCAAGCGACGTACCGGGTTGCATTAACCTGTGTGCGCCTCTCGTCAATCCTATTGATACTTGCCGAATCAACCACCCGGTCGCAGGCAAGCATATTTAATAATCTCTATCATTGTATGAAGAATTTACATGCCGAGCAAGGTTACTGATCGAACATCTCAACCAGAACTGGGTTGATCGCCGACCAATCCGGCGCTAACACTTGAGCTCCCTGCTGGGTGGTGAAGCCGCGCACCATCTCGCGCCCAATAATCCGCACATCAATCCCCCCCGGACCGACGCGTAACAACGCCAGACCAAGACTCGGCCACTTCCACGGCGGGATGTTGGTATCCATTGCGGCGGTTAGTGTCGCCAACGCAACCGGCAGGCGGGGCCAGACACGCGGATCTTGAATACGGTTCAGCATCGCTTTGATGAATAACTGTCCTCGTTCCATGCGGAAGAAATCATCGCTGCCTCGGCGATCGCGAATGAAAGCCAGCGCAGTCTTCCCATCCATAAGATGTCTCCCAGCAGAGAGGACCGCGGTAGGCCCTTCCAGTTCGATCGGGATACCGTCCAACGCATCAACCAAAGCCTGCAAACCGTCAAATTGGATGCGCAGGAAGTAGTGGACATCGACCCCAAAGTTGGTCTGGACTGTCTCCACAGCTGCAGCCGCCCCCATTCCCAGATGTTCGCTCTCAGCAAAGAAATGAGCCGTGTTGATGCGGTTCTCCCCCACCCCCGGTACAAACACCCATAAATCACGTGGAATGGAAAGCATCCCAACGTAGGGCTTCAACGGTTGCACAGTTACCAAGATCATCGCATCGCTCCGTCCAATTGCGGTCCCTGGGGGTGTGCGATCGATCCCAAGCACCAGGATGTTTGTCCGAGAGGGGAAGAAGAACGAAGCCATGACGATAAGACCTAGCATAACGCCAAAAGTCAATACCACAGCGCAACAACCGCAAGAACACCGGCGCGGCCTTCGAACGGAAGTAGGCTGCGTCTCCACATATAAGGGAGCGCGTTGCGCTGGTGCCGGTTGGGTATCCTCCAAGGGATGACCTTCAATCATAGCGGCCCATTCTACCACTCAAGGGAGAAATCATCGACGGGAATCGCCTTATCTAGGATTCGCGGTTACAATTTCGAGTGATGACCCTCCACCCCCCACTCATGCGCGCCCCGGAGTTTCCCCCCTCCACCTGGGTCAATAACCCGTACCCCACACCCTACATGGCCTGAACGGGAAAGTTGCAATGGTCTACATCCGGGATTCCATTTGCATCAATTACCTGCGCACATGGCCTTGCCTACCGGTGTGGTATTTTCGGTACACCGATAACGGAATGGAGATCATCGGCGTCCACAGGCCAGAGTTCAACTTTGCACATGATCCTTGCAGACAAAAGATGTACACTTTAATAAGCAACCCAAATATGCGTCGGCTCGAAATCTGTCTTAGCGTTGAAGAACCAGGTCTAAGTTTTTACCCATTCTCATTCGGTTCCTGCTTGGCAGTAAACATAAACAACTAAACTAAGGAGTAATACCGTGTTCCGAGCCAGCCTCCTTTACCTCTCCCAAGCCACTTGGGCTCGCCGACTGGTCACCGACTGGCGCTTCGCTCGCCGCGCCGCCTCACGCTTCATCGCCGGCGATACGCTGGAGGAAGCATTGGAGACGATTCGGACATTGAACGATGAGGGCATGTTCGTCACGGTTGACCACCTAGGTGAAAACGTCTTCACCGCCGAGGAGGCTATCAGTGCCGCGGATTATTATCTCGAATCGCTGCCGCGATTCGAAGAGTCCGGGGTGGAAGCCAGCATCTCAGTTAAAATAACCCAAATGGGTCTCAATATCGATTTCAACCTGTGTCTGGATAATATGCGACGCATCGCCTTGCGGGCGGCGGAGTTCGGTATTATGGTCCGCATCGATATCGAGGATTCACCGGTTGTCGACCTCACATGGCAGATCTACCGCACGCTGAGAGCAGAAGGTGTGACCAATGTTGGGCTCGCTATCCAATCATACCTCTACCGCAGCGAGGAGGATGCGCTGGCATTAGTGAATGAGGGTGCTCACTTCCGCCTATGTAAAGGGGCCTACAAAGAACCCGCCGATGTGGCTTTCCCCCATAAGGCAGATGTTGATGCCAACTTCGATCGGCTGACAAAGATCTTAATCGACGCCGCGCTAGTTGATTCTATCGTCTCAACCGGCAAGGTCCCACCAGTGACTGCTATCGCAACCCACGACATCAAACGGATTGACTTCGCTCGCGACTACGCTAAAAAGGTCGGTCTGCCCAAAGGTGCGCTCGAATTCCAAATGTTGCTCGGCATACGCAAAGGTCTTCAACAGTCGCTGATCGATGAGGGTTACCCGGTCCGGATCTACGTCCCCCATGGAACGGAATGGTACCCCTACTTCACCCGTCGTCTGGCGGAGCGCCCAGCCAACCTGTGGTTTTTCCTATCTAATTTCTTCCGAGGATGAGGGATGCACTTGGTTGGACGATACACTCGGGGTTGGCTGAACACGGCTGTAACCTCATGGTACACTTCCACTAGATAAATTATGCCTGAAGTATTCCCGATCCACGACCTGTTCATTCGGCGGATTTCGACGATCGAAGAACCAAATGCCACCCGATGGCTCGCTCTGCGTGACACGGATCATCTGTTACGTCGTTTCGGACAGGCGGAGGTGATACACGCTCTGCCAGGACCTAAGACCCCACTACGATTAAGGAAGGTCGCCGACGAGGTATGGGCTCTGATTGAGGGGCAGGTCGAATTTGTCTGGCACGATCTGCGCCAAGATTCACCTACATATGACCGCTGGCACTGTCTTACATGCGACAAACCAACCCTGGTGCTGGTTCCCTTTGGCGTGGCCTTTGGCTATCGAGCTCTGGCCGATTCCGCTTCACTGCTGCGTCTGTCCACCCACCCAGATGGCGAACATGACGGCGACCAGGAACTCAATTGGGAGACAAAAGTGTGAGCCTGAACGCCAAACACGTTCGCCTCTTCCTTAAGCTAAGCCGACCGCTATTCCTGCTTGGCGGAGCCCTACTCTATAGCCTCGGCGCGGCGATTGCATCCTTCCTCGGAAAACCCCTCGACTTGTATCTCTATCTCTTCGGGCAAGGGTTGGTTACCAGTTTGCAATTGACGACTCACTTCCTGCTTGCGTACTACCAACCACGATTGGATGAGGAGGATCAACCCGTCTCGTTCTCGAACACGAGAGGCGCCTATGGCCACGCCGGTTTACCACGCCAGGCCACTTTTTATATCGCGATTGCGTTTCTGGTACTGGCAGCCACCCTGGTCTCCATACTACTGGTGGGGAGACAAGTCCCCCTCCTGGCCTGGTTCATCTTGCTATTTATCTTCCTTGGGACTTTCTTCTACAACACTCCCCCCATTAGCTTATATACATCCGGCTACGGCGAGCTGACCACATCGCTGGTGATGGCCGGGTTGATACCGACCTTCTGTTTCGCCCTCCAAACTGGCGAACTTCACCGCCTGCTTCTTATGACCACCACGCCTCTGGTCGCGCTACACTTCGCCACGATGATCGCCCTCGAATTGCCCAACTACGCCAGCAATATAAAATGGGATAAACGCACTTTGATGGTCCGTCTGGGATGGGCAACCACTATGAGGCTGCACGATCTCGCCATCTTGTTCGCCATCGTCAGCTTTACCGTCGCTTTCTTCAACGGCTTACCAAGACGGGTCACCATAAGCGCTTTGATCGCACTCCCACTGGCAGCAGCCCAGATATGGCAGATGGATCGCATTCGTCGAGGCTATCCCGCCAGATGGGGCACGTTGACCAATGGCGCGTTGGGCCTCTTCGGCTTGACCGCCTACCTAGAGTTGATTGGTTACTTGCTGAGCTGAGCATGGCTGAATTCCTCCATCTGCTGCCACCCTCCGAGGCTCTCGATCACCTTATCCAAGCTCTCCCCCAATCCTCTCGTATGGAGGCGGAGCAGATAGCGACCAAGGAGGCCTTAGACCGGGTCCTAGCCTCGCCAGTGACAGCCCCCTATCCATTGCCGTCCTTCGCCCGATCAACGGTGGATGGATACGCCGTGCGTGCGGTTGGAACCTATGGCGCCAGCCCCAGTCTACCAGCCTACCTCGACTTGATTGGTGAGGTGCTTATGGGCGCTCCAACCGACCTGAGCGTTGGTCCTAATCAGGCCGCTCTGATCCATACCGGCGGGATGATCCCTGAAGGCGCGGACGCTGTGGTGATGGTCGAGGATACTCAGAGGATTCGCGAGAGCGAGACCGAAGTACTCAAACCGGTGGCTGTCGGGCAGAACATCCTTCAAGTGGGTGAAGATGTCAAAGCCGGGGACACCATCATGGAAGCCGGGGTATGGCTCAGGCCACAGGAGATTGGGGGTCTGATGTCGCTCGGGGTAATCGAAGTGAGCGTCGCACGTCGACCAAGAGTGGGGATCTTGTCCACCGGCGACGAGGTGGTTCCCCCCGAGGCGGAAGTAGGCGCAGGCCAAGTGCGAGATGTCAATTCGTACACACTGAGCGCGCTGGTGTCACGCGCCGGTGGTGATCCAATCCGGAGAGGCATCATCCCTGATAGTTATAAAGCTCTTCAAGAAACCACTCGGCTTGCTCACGCTGAGGATGACATCGTTGTCATCACCGCTGGATCATCAGTCAGCGCTAGAGACCTGACGGCTGATGTCATCGGCAGCCTCGGAAAGCCCGGGGTTCTTGTCCATGGGATCTCAATCAAGCCCGGGAAACCCACCATTCTGGCTGTCGCCGATGGGGTGCCAATGGTCGGCCTGCCAGGGAATCCGGTAAGTGCGCTGATCGTAGCTGGATTGTTCGTCGTGCCCATCATCCGGAAGTTAATGGGATTAAAAGAACCCGCACTGACCCCCAGGGTCCCGGCTCGTATGTCGGTCAACATCGCCTCCGAAACCGGCCGTGAGGACTACATTCTGGTGCGCCTGGAGACCACCGATGAGGGACTTGTGGCAGTACCAATTTATGGACGTTCGAACCTGATTTTCACTCTCGTGCGCGCTGACGGGTTGGTCCGCATCCCACCCGAAGCGACTGGTCTGGACATGGGCGCCGAAGTTGAAGTCATATTATTCTGACTCGCAGCAAAGCTTCTCGGAGTGACAACTACAGGCTAATGTCATCCCGAACGAGCATTGCGAGTGAGGGATCTCCTCCGAAGCTTCGTTAGGGAATGATGTTGGCAGCGTGGAGACTCATCGCAACATAGCTGCTCGGAGTGACAACTACAGGCTAATGTCATCCCGAACGAGCCCTGCGAGTGAGGGATCTCCTCCGGAGCATCGTTAGGGAGTAAAGTTGGCAACGTAGAGACACCTCGCAACCCAGTTGCTCGGAGTGACAACTACAGGTTAATGTCATCCCGAACAGGCCCTGCGAGTGATGGATAGCATGAGGTTTTAAATGTTGATAAAGTCTTCCTGGATATATCTGATCCTGACCATAGCACTCACCGCGTGCTCGGGTTCCAGCACGACTAGCCTTGTAACCACTGCCCCGCCAATGACGACATCAACCCTACCCAAAATCATGACTCAAGTGGCTACACCCATTCCTTCACTCACATCTACCCCCTCGCCTACTTCTACCCCATCACCGTCGTTAACCCCTACTCCAACCTGGGCGATAGTAGGACCGGGTTTGGTGGACATCCCCATCTTGCTCTACCACCACGTCCATCCCGACCCCCCTTCTCTGAATTATTGGGTCGATGTTGATATATTCGAAGACCAGATGCAGGCCCTCTCACAGCGGGGATACCACACTATTACACCGACCCAGCTGCGTCAAGCGATACTGCAAGGGTTACAGCTACCCCCGAAGACGGTGATCATCACATTTGATGACGGCAACCAAGATAACTACGAGTATGCTTTCCCCATCATGCAGAAGTACGGGTTCATTGGCGCCATTTACATCGTTGCCAACCGGCTCAGCGCGGAAGGCTTCCTATCCGCAGAACAACTCCAGGAGCTGGCGGCAGCCGGCTGGGAGATTGGTTCGCACAGCATGACCCACACCGATTTAGCCGATGTAGCCGCGAATAAACTTCGTGAAGAGATACTGGATTCACGCCTCCGTTTGGAGCGCGAGATCGGCGTTGAAGTTCGCAGCTTCGCTTATCCGTTCGGCTCTTTCGTGTCAGCATTGGGCTCCAAGGTGGAAAACTATGGTTACTGGACCGCAATGGGACTGGGGAAAAAAACACTCCACGATCTGAATACCATTTACTATCTTGACCGCCTCACGATATATGGCACAATGACTTTGGGAGAATTTGAAGCCCTACTGGACGGTTCAACTAAAATATGAAAGAGAATCATAAGACGGGTTCCGTCTATCTGCATGACATACCCCTCGCTCGCGCTTGGGACATGCTGATCCAGGCTCTTGAGACCGCTGACCTTTGGAAGCCATTGGCGGCGGAAGAAGTCCAACTTGAGAATGCACTGGGTCGGGTGACGGCTGAGCCGATCTGGGCCAGTCTATCCTCACCCCATTACCATGCAGCAGCCATGGATGGCTATGCGGTTCAAGCCACCGCCACGAGCGGCGCTAGTGATCGCGCCCCGGTAACACTACGGATAGGACCTGATGCAGTCTATATCGACACCGGCGATCCGATGCCGGAGTGGGCCGATGCGGTGATGCCCATTGAAAACGTTGAATCTATCGAGGAGACTGTGGATGGGCGTGCCCGGGAAGCCATTCGGATACGCGCGGCACTAGCACCTTGGACGCATGTACGCTCGATGGGCGAGGACATGGTTGCCACTGAACTGGTGCTGCCGGCTGGCCATAAGCTGCGCCCGATCGACCTAGGAGCCATCGCCGGTAGTGGACATGATACTATCCGCGTCTGGCGCCGGCCACTGGTCGCCATTATCCCCACTGGAACTGAACTGGTTCCACCAGGTACACCGGCCCGCGTGGGGGAAATCATCGAGTACAACTCGCTTGTCCTTGCAGCCCAGGTTGAAACCTGGGGTGGCGCAGCGACGCGGTTTCCGATCATACCCGATGACTTCGAGCGCATACAGGAGACTATCGTCGAAGCTGCCGCCCGGCACGATCTAATCCTGGTCAACGCCGGCTCGTCAGCGGGTTCGGAGGACTTCACCGCCGAGGTGGTTCAAAAACTGGGAAAACTGCTCGTCCATGGCGTTGCAGTCCGACCGGGGCACCCTGTGATTCTGGGGATGATCAGCCGATCGTTCGGAACTAATGCCGACATGACGGGCATCGAGGTTCCAAAGCAAGAAGACGCCCGCCCGGGGGTAGATCGTGCACTGAGCGCTCATGTGCCTGTAATTGGCGTTCCCGGCTACCCAGTCTCCGCGGCATTAACGGGTGAGATCTTCGTCGAACCGATGTTGGCCCGCTGGCTCGGTCGCCCACCACTCGAACCGCTTACCCTCGAGGCTACTTTCACCCGTAAGGTGCACTCTTCGCTTGGCGATGATGAATACTTGCGAGTGACGGTTGGTCGGGTGGGTGAGCGCTTGATCGCTGCCCCGCTATCACGCGGCGCCGGTGTCATCACCTCCATGGTGCGAGCTGATGGCATCGTGCTCATCCCAGCTGGTGTGCAGGGCATCCAGGCTGGCGAGACGGTCAGCGTACGACTTTACCGCTCACTAGCCGAAATAGAACACACCATACTCGCCCTCGGCTCACACGACATGACCATTGACCTGATGGCGCAGTACCTGAGCGCAAAAGGTGCCCGCCTTAGCTCGGCAAACCTGGGAAGCCTGGGGGGTCTCATCGCTCTGAGCCGGAGAGAAGCCCACTTTGCCGGCAGCCATCTACTCGACCCTGATAGTGGAGAATACAACCTGGCATATATCGAGAAGTATTTGCCAGCTATTCCTGTTGTCGTCGTGGGCTATGTGACCCGCGAACAGGGACTGATCATCCCTCCGGGAAACCCGATGAAACTCACCGGTCTCGCGGATCTGGCAAGGGGGGAGATCACATTTATCAACCGACAACGCGGCGCCGGAACACGCCTGCTGTTGGACTACCACCTGGAACAGATGGGGCTGGAACCGGAGGCAATAACTGGTTATGGGCGAGAGGAATACACCCACCTCAATGTAGCTGCCGCGGTTGCTTCTGAGTCAGCGAATTGTGGTCTAGGAATCCGAGCCGCAGCCGATGCACTAGGTCTCGATTTCATACCCCTTTTCAATGAACGATTCGATTTGGTGATCCCGTTGGAGCATTACCAGAGCCCTAAGTTGGCACCACTGCTCGAAATGCTGGAAGACGCCGAGTTTCGAAGGTCGGTGGACTCTCTGGCCGGATACGACACAAGCCCAATGGGGAGCATAATCGCCGAGATGGGGTGAAGATTTATCTGTCATTCTGAGGAAGTTTGTGCCGGCGGTTAAAACCGCGGCAACAAATTACAAAGTCGGCCCTTCGACTGCAAGCAGGACAGGCCTGCGCCTACTTCATTTATCGAAGGGCAAGTCAACAAGTCCACGAAGGTGGACTTCGCAGTTGTTGCTGCGACTTCAGTCGCCGGATAGCCGGCGGTTAAAACCGCACCAACAAATTGCAAAGTCGGCCCTTCGACTGCAAGCAGGACAGGCCTGCGCCGACTTTATTTATCGAAGGGCAAGGCAAGAAGTCCATGAAGGTGGACTTCGCAGTCGTTGCCGCGACTTCAGTCGCCGGATAGCCGGCGGTTAAAACCGCGGCAACAAATTGCAAAGTCGGCCCTTCGACTGCAAGCAGGACAGGCCTGCGTCGACTTCTCTGGATTCCAGCAGCTCTGCTGCTGGCCATCGGCAGAGCCGATGGAATCCAAAGGCGTCTTTGCGACTTCCTTTATTGAGGGGTAGGGAAAGAAGTCCACGAAGGTGGACTTTGGAGTTGACCCGATAATGTGGACACCCTTAAGCTTATGAGAAAGGAGTTCATGATGCCGAGAACACGTCCACCATACCCGCCGGAATATCGGCAGCAGATCGTCGAGCTGGTCCGAGCGGGTCGCAGACCGGAGGAGCTCGCCCGCGAGTTTGAACCCTCGTCGGTGACGATACGTAACTGGGTTAAGCGAGCCGATCTGGACGAGGGTCGTCGCCACGACGGGCTCACCACTGCCGAGCGCCAGGAAATTGCCCGTCTACGACGTGAGAACAAGCAACTCCGCCTTGAGCGAGAGATCCTGGCAAAAGCCGCCGCCTGGTTCGCACGGGAGACCGGCTCGATACCGCCCGAATCTTCGAGTTCGTGAAAGCAAATCAGGCGAACTACCCTGTAGCCATGATGTGCCGACTGCTGGAAGTCTCCACCAGTGGGTACTACGCGTGGCTGAAACGTCCACCTTCCCAGCGCTCTCGGGAAGATGCAATCTTGACAGATCGGATTCGCTGGATCCACCTTCGTTCGCGAGGAACCTATGGGTCTCCACGTATCCATGCTGAACTTTGTGATGAGGGGGTGCGTGTCAGCCGCAAGCGAGTAGCTCGTCTGATGAAAGCAGCCGGCTTGCAGGGCGTTAGCCGCCGCAAATATGTCCGAACTACCGTTCGCCAAGCTGGTGCACACCCGGCCCCAGATCTAGTAGACCGCGATTTTTCTGCTGATGGACCGAATGAGCTCTGGGTCGCCGATATCACCTACATCTCGACCTGGGCGGGGTTCCTTTATCTGGCAGTCGTGATGGACGTGTGGAGCCGGCGGATGGTGGGCTGGGCCATGGCCACCCACTTGCGCACCGAGCTGGTGCTAGACGCCCTCGAAATGGCGATCAGGCAACGGCGTCCAACCGGGGTGATCCACCACTCTGATCAAGGCAGCCAATATACCTCGATCGCCTTCGGCAAACGCTGCCGGGAAGCAGGTGTGCGGCCGTCGATGGGATCGGTCGGAGATTGCTACGACAATGCTCTGTGTGAGAGTTTCTTCGCCACACTGGAGTGCGAGCTTTTGGATCGTCGTACTTTGTGTTCGCGAGAGGAGGCCCGTCAGGCAGTGTTTCACTTCATCGAGGGTTGGTATAATCCCCTTCGCCGTCACTCAGCACTTGGCTACCAAGCGCCAATGCGGTATGAGATGGTTCATGCGGATGCTGCCTGATCCAAAGCCATCAAGTGTCCACTAAAACGGGGTAACTCCACTTCGCAGTCGTTGCCGCGGCTTCAGTCGCCGGATAGTCGGTATTGAAGGTGCTTTTCCCTTGCCTTATGATGCTCACCCTCAACTCCTCCTCTCCCCATCATTAAGCTTCTTTGCTTTTCAATAGACGCTGACTGCAAAGAAAGTTAGTGCCTCCTCATCAACTATTACATCCGACACATCATGAAAAGGACAAATTGCCTATTGCCTAGATTGCCAGGTAGTGTTTTAATTCTTGCGTCGTCACTTGACCTTCGGGTCACTGTCGCGACCACCCCTGGGCTTGCCCCCCTCAGGTCTGGGGGTGCTTCTTTTTAATCAAGTCACCCTCATCGCTACCCCACCCCGCGTAGTATATTGACAGGACATCATGACTAGGTGACTCGGTGAGCTTTTTGTTTTATGATCAATCCGCTGGGCAATGAATCTAGATAGGCATATGCCTCTGTAAGTCCGTTATGCTGCTTTGTCCCTACGGTGAATTGGCTGGTTTCCAGACGAGCGATCAAACTCGCGACCAACCAAAGGAACAAGCATTGTCTCTTTCTAAAGGAGGTTAAGGAAATGTCAACATCCGCTTCACCTGGTTCAAACGGACCGCTGACTCCCAGCGATCTGGTGCTACTTAAAGGCGAACAATTCGCCAAGAAATCATTTAGTGGCAATATTAAGCTGCTCCATACCGACAGCAAAGTTTCAGCCAAAGGGATCGGTCAGGTAATAATGTTGGCCGCGCTACTGGCCAATGAACAGACTGGAGCTGTCCGCCTGGAAGTGGGTCAGAAAAAAGCTCTCATGGGCTTACGCAAGGTTAACACCTTGTTCGTTACACCTGGGGATATCACCGTTAGCTGGCCCGATAACAGCCTCGAGTCTGAGATACGCCCACTCGCCGAACAATTACTGGCTAACAAGGGTCGCAACGAGGTCTCTACCATCTTTTATACTTGGTTGCGCAAAGACAGCGCTAACCCCTGGCAGTCAGCAGTTGAATATATCAAAGAAGGTCTGGCGTCTCGGGGGTACCTGGATAAAATCGAACAAAAAAAGCTGAAAATTTTTACCCTGACGCATTACGAGCTGCCAGAGAGCACCTCCTCCCTGGCCGCGCAACAGTCGGCGGAGCCCATAAAGCAGCTGCTGACGACGTGCGAACAGACTCGGCCAGAGGTATGGAAGTTCCTAGTAAAGCATATCAAAACCGCCATCAGCCGGCGCACTATAAGGGACAATACCGACTATTGACGTCAGTTAGCGCTTCATGAACCACATTTTGGAACGTGGTTCATAAAGACTACTTTTACCTCTGTCCTATTTGTGAGCGATAAATAAAACTGTAAAATCCATTTAAGAGCAAAATGCAAATAAAGGAGGTGGATATTCAGCCCTCCAAGACTGTGGCTGAAATCCTAGTCACCTGTTAGCTTGAATTTCGTGACGCACTGCAAAACATACAAGGGTTCTTGGAGCTCCTGCTGAGTGATAAGGTGCCCGACGAACGGCAGGCCATGCAATTCTTGGACATTGTGTACCGAGAAAGCCAGTATCTCAACCATCGAGTTAGCGACCTATAAATCGCATCTCCAATTGAGAGCGGCTTATTATCTCTAGCAGAGCAATATGAAAAGTTCTGTAAATTCCAGAAAATCGAACCCGAAGCTTAAGACACCACGCAAGTCATCTCTTAGGCGGACAGGCCAGGGAAGGCCGTTCGAAGTGATCTCCGCCCGACGCCAGAAGAAGCTATCAGCATAATCGATCGAGAAAATCCTACAGGTGGCATGATATCGATTATGGAAATAGAATATGATGCCGGCACCAAAATGGAAGGGTCTATTCGCCTTCCCCTAATATAATAAATGAGGAGGTTTTCTACGATGAACAGAAAAAGGCTGTACCTTTTGCTGGCAATGATGGGAATAATCCTCTCCTTACTGGCTTGTGGGCCCAAGGCCACACCAGTGGAAGAGGCTGCCCCGGCGGCACATGTCGAGGAGGTGACCACTCCAACACCAGAGGTGGTTGCTTTTGGTATCTCTGGAGAAGGCGAGACTGAACCTAACAATACCTTTGATGAGGCTATGCCAATAGAAACAGGCATCAGACAAGGAGTTCTGGGACCAGGGGATGAAGACTACTATCGGTTTGATGTCCCTAACGGTGTGATTTTGAATGTGGAATTCGCAGGCTTGGATGGGGATTGCTTCGACGTAAAAATGTTTGACCCACAGCAGAAGATAATCGGTGAGTTCGGATGCACCGGTGAGGTCACAGACATTCGCTTGATGAATAACTCCTCGGGCGGCACATATTACCTGGCAGTTGTAGGGCCCTGGGAGGACTATGAGGGCAGCTACACAATCGAGTTGATATTGGGGATGCAAGACGATAGCGGAGCGGGAGGCGACGCCGGAGACGACTTCGATACAGCTACCGCGATTGAAAAGGGTAAACACTCTGGGGAAATTGGTGACTATGACCAAGTGGATTATTATCAGTTTGAGGTCCCTAACAGCGGGATTATGAAGGTGGAATTCATAGGCATAGAGGGGGATTGCTTCGACATCAAAATGTTTGACCCAAAGCAGAAGAAAATCGGTGAGTTCGGATGTACCGATGAGGTCACAGACATCCGCTTGATGAACAACTCCTCAGGCGGCACATATTACCTGGCAGTTGTAGGGCCCTGGGAGGACTATGAGGGCAGCTACACAATCGAGTTGATATTGTTGGGGATGCAAGATGATAGTGGGGCAGGAGTCGACGCTGGAGACGACTTTGATACAGCTACCTCTATTGAAAAGGGTGAGTGTTTCGGGCAAGCAGGCTACTTTGACCAGGAGGATTTCTATCAATTCGAAGCCGTTTCGGATACCATCCTTGAGTTTTACGCTGATATAGATGCTGTTCTTTGGTTCGAGATCGTTCTCTTCGATGCTGGTCAGAAAGCGGTCACCGACGAGATAACAGTCTTCTCTGGAGAACGCGACACCATTGATTTCGGCGAACGCGAATTAGCTCCAGGGCTCTATTTCCTACGCATCGTGGCAGAGGATGAAGGAGGAAGATATATCGTAGAACTACGATGAATAAAAGATTTGCCCACATAAGCCTAATTGCCCAAGGAATGGGTGTGGGCTTTTTTCAGTGCGGTCATTCTATGAGTTTGCTGCGGAAGTAACAAGCGGAGATTCATTGCCAGCATCCTATCAACATAGGCAAGTTGGAGGGGCTCAAAACCACCCTAACAATGTCAGGGTTGTCAAGCGGCGCTGCTATCGCGTAGCATCCAGACGGATGGCTCCCATGGTTTGGATTGATTCATACTGACGATCCAGCAGGCAGCAGCCCAGTGTCGCTCACCATGATTTCTTACTTATGTCTACTACCCACACTTCTTGGATGAGACCCTAAAAATCGTATCACCCATCACGAGCGGCAGCAAATCGCCTGCGATCGCTACCGCCGGATAACTTTTTCAACTGTGGCTTACTGCATGGTTCGTGCTTCACCCAAATAGATTTTGCCCCATGGTAGCCTGAAAATCATTTCTAATATAGATTCCTCGTCGAAGAGCCTGCCCTGAGCATCGACGAAGGGCTCCTCGAAATGGCATTTACCTCCGCATGTCATTCCGAGGGAGCTGCTGTTTAGCGACCGAGGAATCTCTATGATCCATCGTATGCTATTGCAACATCATTGGGACGCCTCGCCGCGCAAGCAGCAAAAGCAGTCGAAGGGCATCCTGAGCGGAGCGTAGCGCAGTCGAAGGGCATCCTGAGCGGAGCGTAGTGCAGTCGAAGGACGCCCTTCGACTACGGACCTCGCCTTAGATGAAGCCCGTTCTACACTTGATAAACGGCTCAGGCTCGGCCCTCCGCTCTGGGCGATTAATAGGTTTGGGGAAATGTGTCAATGTGATTAAGACGCAGAAAATATGCGTCGTTCTAGGGATCCTTTCATTCGACGGAGGGCGGCACGGAATGACATTAACCTCTGTATGTCATTCCTGAGGGAGTCGTGAAATGGCGACCGAGGAATCTCTATGATCCATCGTATGCTATTGCAACATCATTAGGACGCCTCGCCGCCTTTCAGGAGTGACGTTTCCCTGGGCGAATGTCATCCCGAACGAGCTCCGCGAGTGAGGGATCTCCTCCGAAGATTCGTTAGGGAATGAAGTTAGTAGCGTGGAGATTCCTTGCAACCTAGTTGCTTGGACATGCCATATTGTTTTATGAAATCCCCCCTAACCAAATTCAATCCTCTCTCCTCTTAGCCTCCTCCCACAGGGCATCCATCTCCTCCAACGTCATCCCGGCTAAGTCGCGATCTTCAGCCCTGGCGGAGGCCTCCAGGTGACCAAAGCGGCGGCGGAAGCGAAGGTTCGCCTCCCGTAACGCGGCTTCAGGGTCCACACCAAGCCAGCGAGCGTAGTTCACCACGGCAAAGAGAAGGTCCCCCATTTCGGAAGATTGTGCCTTGGGATCTGCCGCCTGCTGCACCTCCACTAGTTCTTCAGCGATCTTCGCCCGAACGCCGTCTATATCAGGCCAATCAAACCCAACCCGCACCACGCGCTCCTGAATCTCAGCCGCCTGGGACAAAGCCGGCAAACTAATCGGAACCCCATCCAGGATCCCCTTCCCAACTCCCTCAACCTGGCGCTCAGCCGCCTTGAGTGCCTCCCAATTGTGCAGGACATGGTCCACGCTGGCCACACGCACATCACCGAAGACGTGGGGGTGACGGCGAATGATCTTGGCCTGGATCCCAGCGATCACCTCCGCCATGGAGAAATCGCCCTCCTCAGTAGCGATCTGCGCCTGCAACACGATCTGAAGCAGCAGGTCACCCAACTCCTCCCGCAAGGCAAGCATATCCTCAGCGTCGATCGCCTGGAGGGCTTCATACGTCTCCTCCATAAGATGCCCCCGCAAGGTCCGATGGGTTTGCTCACGGTCCCAGGGACAGCCATCAGGCGCTCGCAAGTGAGCCACCGTCGCTTGAAAACTCTCAAAAGCTGATTCCACCGGGAGCGGAGGCAGGTAGAGCGCGGTCATGCTCCCAATATGTGTACTGCGATCGACAGCATGCAACGGAATTGCTTCGACCTTCTCTTCCGGAGTCCCTGCCATATGAATTATCTTAACCGGGTGATCGTCAGGGTATTGATTCATCAAGGTAAGCTTGACTTCTGCTGCTACAAACCGCGAGTACATCTGCCCAATTAAGACCGGTTTATCCGGTGAGAAGGGAGGATGGTGCCCGGCTGCAAGTTCGAGAGCATCAGCAATGTACAGGCCATCAAGGGCGTCGATCCCGACCAACGCCAGACATGGTTCGACGAAGCTGATTCCGTGGATAATCCTGAACGACAGCCCGGCTTCGGCCGCGGCCTGGCGTAAGGTCTTCACAGTCGCTTCGCCAACTGACGGATCCCCCGGTACGGCATAAACGACACCATCCGGACAATCCGCTAAATCGAGTAACTTCGCCACGATCGCGCTGTAGACGGCATCAAAATCATCAAGTTCGTTGTAGAGAGAATCGAATGTCTGCACCGCCAACCCTGACGGGAGGTGATCGACAACCGGATGGTCACCAGTGCGAAGGTGAACCTCCCCAGCTTCTGATAGCACCTGCCACGCCTCACGGGTGAGCAACAACGGGTCGCCTGGACCCAAACCAACGATGGTAATCCCTGCAGCCACAAATCCCTCCGGGAGAAATACAACGGTCGGGGAACGATTGATTCCCCGACCGGCTAATACATGGTTCTTTAACTTGGTTAGCGCTTGGTGTAGGTGGGCGCCTTACGGGCTCGCTTGAGGCCGGGCTTCTTGCGTTCCTTCATCCGCGAATCACGGGTCAGGAAACCACCAGCGCGCATTACCGGCCTTAGTTCCGGATCCATCTCCACCAGCGCCCTGGCCAACCCGTGGCACACGGCGCCTGACTGTCCGGTGATACCACCACCTCGCACCTTCACCGAGATGTCGAATCGACCCTCCATTTCAATGGCCCTTAATGGAGCCGTGATTTTTTCCATGTCACCAATACGGGGAAAATAGGCTTCCGCCTGCTTGCCATTGATGATGTATTGGCCGTTGCCGGTCATAATTCGCACCCGAGCGCTGCTGGTCTTGCGGCGGCCGATACCTTCATAGTACTGAACAGACATAATTGTTACCTTCCTCTTATTATGATCGTGAATGATTACTTATTTTCCGATCCAAACCGTTCCTTCGATTACCCACCTAATGCCAGTTGTTTAGGTTTCTGGGCAGCGTGCGGGTGCTCCGAACTTGCGTAGATCTTGAGCTTTTTCATAAGCTTGCGGCCGTAACGGTTGTGGGGAAGCATGCCCCAAACAGCAGCCCTGATCACCCGGTCGGGGTATTTCGCCAGTTGGTCGCGCAGGCTAATCTTTTTCAACCCTCCAGGATAACCTGAATGGCGATAGTAAAATTTATCATCGAGCTTCTTTCCAGTGACGGCAACCTTTTCGGCGTTGATGATAATCACGAAATCCCCAAGGTCCACCCCGGGGGTGAATTGCGGCTTATCCTTACCGAGTAGGATGCGCGCTACCCGGGTGGCCAACCGACCCAGATTCTGGCCGGCAGCATCAATCACATACCAATCATGGGTGATCTCGCCAGGTTTAGGATAATACGTTTTCTGCACGTTCACAACTCCTACTCTTGCTCATCGTAACTCACAGCTTCAAGACATAGGCCTTGAGCATCAGCGACCTGCCCCTCCCAGCGAAGCTGGGGATCATCGAGCAAAGCCTGGAATTCATGAGCGCTCAGGCGACCTACCCCCACATCAATCATGGCAGCCACCAGACGACGAACCATGTGGAACAGGAAGGCGTCGGCCTCAATCTCGAAAACCAGGATTTTCAGCTCCTGCCGCCACTGAGCTCGAAAAATCTGACGCACTGTATGCCCATCGGGAATAGGCGCGCGCCCAAAAGCCGCGAAATCCCGGCGTCCTATCAGGGCAGTTGCAACAGCTTCCATCGCCTCCAGGTTGGGTTCAGGCCAGATGCGCCATGCGTAACGCTCACCCAGCGGGTCGCGAAAAGGCGAAGTGATCAGCGTGTAGCGATAACAGCGTCGCTGAGCTGAAAACCGGGGGTGAAAACCCGGTGGAGCGACATCGGTCTGACGCACGGCCACGTCTGACGGCAGGTTGGCGTTAAGTGCCTGTGTAAGGTGCATCGCTTCGTGCTGCCATGCTAACTCGAAAGCGATCACTTGCCCTCGGGCGTGAACGCCAGCGTCGGTCCGACCAGCAGCCATGATCGAACGCCCTTGCCAACCCACATTACCCAGGGCGTCCTCGACTACAGATTGCACAGTTCGTATGCCCTGTGCTTGTCGTTGAAATCCATGGAACTCTGTGCCGTCGTACGCGATGATCGATTTATAAAGTTCCATCGGCGCGCTCCCTAGAGCGCTCGCCTGACTTACTCTTCCACCAACTCAAACAAAACCATCTCGGCCGCGTCGCCTGCTCGCAGGCCAAGCTTGACGATCCGAGTGTAACCTCCCGGTCGGTCGGTATAACGCGGCGCGATCTCATCGAAGAGCTTCTTTACGATCTCTGGATCGTTAAGGCGGGCAGATGCCAACCGGCGAGCGTGGACGACTTTCGCTTCATCCCCCGTGGCGTTGCCTCGCTTGGCGCTGGTGATCAGCTTCTCAGCCGCACCGCGAACAGCTGAAGCCTTCGCCCGCGTGGTGCGGATGCGCTCATGACGGAATAGCTCGGTGATCAGATTTCGTCGTAAAGCTTTCCGGTGTCCTAAAGATCGATTTAATCGTCGTCCTGCCAATCGGTGTCGCATTACACTCACTCCGCCTCGACTACCACCTCTGCCTCTGCCTCATCCTCCAGGTAACCCTTTTCCTGCAACTGCTCCTTCAGCTCATAAAGGCTTTTCTCGCCGAAATTGCGAATGGCGAGCATCGCATCCGAGCCTCGCTCCAGCATATCGAGAATCTCGCCTACATTGGTAATCCCAGTTCGCTTGAGCGAGTTGAAGACACGTACAGAGAGGTCAAGATTTTCAATCGGGATTTCGTAAACCTCACTCTCTAGCTTTGGCTCTTCTTCCTCGGCCGCGGCGAGCATTAAGCTCTCTTCGGTCACACCAGAAATATCACGCAGATGGGC
Source organism: Anaerolineae bacterium (assembly GCA_030605795.1). Classification (GTDB taxonomy): domain Bacteria; phylum Chloroflexota; class Anaerolineae; order Anaerolineales; family E44-bin32; genus DUEZ01. The sequence continues at coordinate 24,840 of JAUWHR010000038.1, forward strand.
CATTAGGATCTGGGCGCTTTTGCTGAGCGCCTCTTCGGGCTTGACTGTACCGTCGGTCCAAATCTCAATCATCAAGCTATCAAAACTGGTATCTTGCCCGACGCGCGCTCGCCCGACTTCAAAATTCACTCGGCGAACTGGAGTGAATATGGCATCCGTTGGGAGCTCACCTATTGGTAACCGACCCCGCTCATCGGAAGGCGAGTAGCCACGTCCGGTTTGGACGTTCATCTCGATTTCCAGGTGGGCTTTATCATCGTCAACCGTGAATAAATAGATCTCTGGATTAACGATCTCCACCTCAGCCGGCGCAATTATATCAGCGCCTGTAACCACGCCTTCACCCTGCACATCAAGTTGTAGTCGAGCGGAATCTCCATCATGCAGGGTCATGCGCAGCCGCTTCATGTTTAACATGAGCTTAAGCACATCCTCACGAACCCCAGGAATGTCGGAAAACTCATGTGGCACATCGGTGATCCGGATCGAGGTAACTGCGACGCCCTCCAGAGACGAAAGAAGTACACGCCGCAGCGAGTTTCCAATGGTGATGCCGTAGCCGCTTTCAAATGGACTGATGATGAACTTGCCATAGTTGCGAGCGATAGCTTCTCGCTCGATTTTGGGCATGACCATGTTCGTGGATACGATCACTTTATCCCTCCGTGATTCACAGCCCTAAGGCTGTTCCCTAACAGACTAACCTTGCAGTCGTCCGATACCGACCTTGAGACGGGTGAGATCGTTGGCGTTTGCCTTTGTTCACCCGAGAGCTACCTATCAATTCCAATCCAGTGCTTGGTTAATCCAGATTTGATAAAGCACTAGTCACCATCAGCGCGAATAAAACTCGATGATCAACTGCTCGTTCAGAGTGGCGTCAGTATCCCTGCGCTCAGGCATCTGCAGCACGTTGCCGCTGAGGGTCTTCAGGTCGCGCTCCAGCCAACCAGGCAGGGTTCGAGCCTCCGCCACAGCAGGCAAGTCCTTGAAATAGACTCGATTTCGCGAGCCCTCTCGGACTTCAATTTGATCACCTGACCGGACAAGCATTGAGGAGACATCAGTCCGCCGACCGTTCACATTAAAATGCCCGTGGGAAACAAGTAGCCTTGCCTGTGCCCGGCTCTCAGCGTAGCCGAGTCGATAGACGACGTTATCCAGACGGCATTCAAGCATCTGGAGCAGGTTTATGCCGGTCAGCCCCCGTTTCTTAACCGCCGACCGATAATAGCGGCGGAACTGGCGCTCTGTCACACCATAGATGCGGCGCGTCTTCTGCTTCGCGCGCAGCTGCTTTTGATAATCTGAAACCCGGCGACGGCGGTATTGGGCTTGGCGCCCGTGCTCGCCAGGCGGGTAACCCCGGCGTTCAAATGCACATTTAGGTGTGAAGCACCGTTGGCCTTTAAGGAAGAGTTTCTCACCTTCCCGCCGGCATAGTTTGCAAACTGGTCCGGTATACTTCGCCATTATGATCCTTCCATTGATTAAACGCGGCGTTTCTTTGGCGGCCGGCAGCCGTTGTGTGGGACCGGTGTGACATCGCTTATCGAGCGCACACGCACCTCAGAGGCTTGAATCGCTCGAATGGCTGCCTCCCGCCCGGGACCCGGTCCTTTCACCATCAAATCCACCTCTTGCAGCCCAAGGCTCCTCGCTTCTTTGATGGCCTGCTGTGCTGCCAAGCGCGCCGCATAAGGCGTGCTTTTACGCGAACCTTTAAAGCCAGCAGATCCAGCGCTGGCCGAGACTACCACGTTGCCCTGCGTATCGGTTATAGTGACGATCGTATTATTGAAGGTGACATGGATGTGCACCTGACCATGCGACAGCGTCCGCTTAGTCTTGCGCGAACCTCCACGTCTCGAACCTGGTCCTCTGCTTGCCATAAGTCCCTGCCTGTCCTTTCTGCCCCCAGCAGTAATGCGGTTAGCCAACAGCCTCTCAGGAGACTTCAGCCGCGTGGGTGGAAGGAGATCCTTACGTCACCCGATGTCAGCTAACTACTTCTTCTTCGTGCTACGCCGTCGCCCACGACCGGCGACGGTCTTCTTCGGTCCTTTGCGGGTGCGGGCATTTGTACGAGTTCGTTGACCCCGCACTGGCATACCCCGTCTGTGACGCAGACCGCGGTAGCAGCCGATCTCTATCAGCCGTTTAATGTTCATTTGCACTTCACGCCGCAAGTCGCCCTCGACAGTCAGATTCTGTGCGATGTAGTCACGTAACGACGTGATTTCTTCCTCGGTCAAGTCACGCACCCGGCGATCTGGGTGTACACCGGCAGCGAAAAGCGCTTTGCGCGCAGTGGTGCGGCCAATCCCATGGATGTAGGTCAACCCAATTTCCGCTCGCTTGTTGCGTGGTAGATCAACGCCTTCAATTCGTGGCATTTGCCTATCCTTGTCGTTGTTTGTGGCGCGGGTTTTCACATATTACATAAACTTTACCCCGCCGCCGTACAATCTTGCATTTTGGACAGCGCTTGCGAACTGAGGAGGACACTTTCATTTTCGACAACCCCTTCGCTCGATAAATGGATGCACCTGGCCAGCAAAGTATTGATTATAACGGAATAGAATTCCTTCGTCTAGATCATCGTCAAGAGCCGTGAGCACCCATGGGCCGTTTGGGGTCGCCGCCACTGAGTGTTCAAAGTGAGCCGTCAGTTGCCCGTCTCGCGAGGCGACCGTCCATTGATCCTCCAGTATATGGGTTTCTGGATCACCAGATAACACCATTGGTTCAAGTGCAATAGTCATTCCCGCCCTGAGCGGCATCCCCTTCCCCGCCTGGCCATAGTTAGGCACCTGTGGATCCTCGTGCATTTTGCGTCCGACGCCATGGCTGGTGTACTCCCGCACGACATTGTACCCATGTTGCTCTACGTAGTCTTGGATGGCAGCTGAGAGATCGCCTGTCCGATTGCCGATTAGCATCTTTGCAATGCAAGCAAAGAGCGCCTGCTCCGTTACATCGATCAAACGCTTAGCTTCTAGCGAAATCTCACCCACTCCTACCGTCAAAGCAGAATCAGCAACGAAGCCCTCAACCACCGCTCCGCAATCAATGCTGACGATGTCTCCTTCCTTCAAGCGCCGTTTGCTGGGAATACCATGCACCAGCTCATCGTTTACACTCACCGTAGTCGCCGCCGGAAATGGATACGGCCCTGGATAACCCAGGAAAGCCGGTTGAGCACCGTGTTTACGCAGCACCTCTGCAGCAGCAGCATCGATCTCTGCTGTCGTGACCCCGGGCTGAACCATCGATACCGCGGCAACCAGCGCCAGGGCATTGATCCGTCCCGCTTCACGCATCAGCGCCAATTCACGTTCACTCTTGATCACCACTCCTCGGCGCCGATTCACTGGGCTGTTCCTTCCGGCAAGACAGTCATCAGAGCGTCGGTAACAGCTTCAATCGACTGATCGCCGTCCACCTCCACCAGCAGACCTCGCTGGCGATAGTAATTGATCAGGGGAGCCGTCTGTTTGAAATAAACCTGGATGCGCTCAGCAACAGTCTCAACTCGATCGTCATCCCGTTGGTAGAGCTCCGACCCATCATAATCGCACACCCCTGGAACGAGAGGCGGATTGAACTCATCATGGAAGACATGACCCGCCGCGCGGCACATCCAGCGCCCCGATAACCGGCGGACTAATGTCTCCTGAGCCACCTTGATGTATAACACCGCATCCAATTTACCGCCTAGATCCGCTAATATGGTATCCAACGCTTCAGCCTGGGTCGGGGTGCGCGGGAAGCCATCCAGCACAGCGCCGTCGGCGCAGTCATCCTGTTCAAGCCGCGTCACGATCATGGCGATGGTCACGTCGTCGGGCACCAACTGCCCATCAGAAATAAACTCCTGGGCTAGCTTTCCTAATTCGGTCTGTTTTTTAATGTTCTCGCGAAAGATGTTCCCGCTCGAGATGTGGGGAACGCTCAAAGCCTCCATCAGGCGTTTGGCTTGAGTCCCTTTCCCCGCGCCCGGCGCACCCAAGAGCATGAGATAGATCGACATCAATCATACTGCTTAGCGGACCAACAATGCTTGATCATAACCGCGCAATTTAAGTTCAGCCTCGATCGAGCGGTAGACATCGCGGATCACGCCAACCACGATCAGCAAACCAGACGATGAAACCAGTAGCAATCCGGTGTTCGAACCTCCAACTGGCCATATAAGGCCGACCAAGAAAGGCATCACCGCCACCATCCCCAGGAAAACCGCACCCGGAAAGGTAATACGCCGCAGCACCCGGGTCAGGTAGCGTTGGGTCGCGACTCCCTTAGTCACCCCAGGAATCTGTGCCCCGGAACGTTTCAGATTTTCCCCGTAGTTCTGTTGTGCGAACAAGACATCAGTATAAAAGAAAGTGAAGGCCACCACCATCAGAAAATATAACACCCAATATGTGTTGCTGATCCCACCAAAGGTGCTTTGCAGCCAAATAGCGATATTCTGCACTGTAGCGTTGGTGGAGCCAATGAAAAATTGCGCCAACACCGCCGGAAAAGTCAGGATGGATTGGGCGAAAATGAGGGGGATCATGCCAGCCATGTTGACCATCAACGGCAATTTCCCCTTGACCGGCATGGACATCCGGTGCCCGACACGCCGACCGGGATACATTACTGGGACGTTCCGACGGCCCTCCTGAACAAATACGATGGCGAAGATGGTGGTTACCATGATCAGTATCATGAAGATCAGTAGCGAACCGCTCTGCTGCTGATCGACCAATATTCGCCCCAGGTTGGAAGGAACACGGGATACAATTCCAGCGAAGATGATCAACGACAAACCCTGGTTACGGATACCGTACTCCGAAATCAATTCGCCAATCCAGATGGCGAACATCGTGCCGGCGGTCATGGTCAGAATAGTGGTGAACGTTTCTAAATTTAAGCCCAGTTGGTAGTTTAAGACATCGCCGCCTTGGCCAGTGGCGTATTGTTGGAAGAGCCGGATCTGACCCACTGCATTCAACGCCGCCATGGGAACTGCAAGGTAGTAGGTCCATTTTTCCATCCACTTGCGGCTTTCTCGAGGGTCATCTTCCATACGTCGCTGCAAGGATGGGATGATCGGCACCAACAATTGAAGGATGATCTGAGCCGTGATGTATGGATAGACACCCATCGCTAGCACGGAGAAATTCGACACCGTCCCCCCCGAAAGCAGGTCCAGCAAGCCGAACAGCGTTTGTCCCTGACCTCCAAGAACGCCGGCGATAGCCTCGCGATTGACGCCCGGGACAGGTACATGAGCGACAAAGCGATAGATCACCAGCAAGCCAACAGAGATCAGCAGCCGGTTACGGATATCGGTCGATATGAATAGGAATCGCCATATCGAGCGTCTCATTTTGAGCTCCTTTCAGGCGTCGAAGGCAGCCTCATCGCTCGATGATCTCCACCGTGCCCCCAGCAGCCTCGATCTTGGCCTGGGCGCTGCGAGTGACCCGATGCAAGCATACCTTGAGCGGCGTGGAAACCTCACCCCGCCCGAGCAGCACCACTGGGTTGCGCAGATTGCGCACCAACCCGGCCTCTTTCAGGCTTTCCGGTGTTACTTCCGCTTCAGCTGCAAACCCTTCAAGCCGATCCAGGTTGATTTCATTCCATGTTACCCGGCGGAAATTAGTGAAGCCACGTTTGAGCGGCAGTCGTCGGAAATAAGGTAGATTACCGCCCTGATGGTAGAGCTTACCGCCCGAACCCGTACGAGCGCCCTGACCCTTAGTGCCGCGACCAGCAGTCTTGCCCTGGCCAGCAGCATAACCTCGGCCAACACGCTTGCGACGCTTGGTCGCCCCGGTTGGTGGCTTAAGATCATGAAGCTTCATCGCTGATTCACTCCTCTACCTTCACCAGATGACTCACCCTGGCAATCATCCCCCGAACAGCAGAGTTGTCGACTTGTTCAACGGTATGGCCCATTCGACGCAAGCCGAGAGCACGTACAGTGCGCTTCTGTCGCTTGGAGTAGCCGATCGGGCTGCGCACGAGAGTAATGCGCAGGGTTTTTTTCTTGGTTGTCCGCTTAGCCATCGCGTTTCCGCTCCCAGAACGGCATCAGATGGCTAGGGTCCTTCCCCCGGCTAGCCGCCTCAACTTCCACTTGCTTGAGCTGTCTTAACCCTTTCATAGTAGCCCGAGCTACATTAAGAACACTAGCGCTGCCCAATGACTTGGTCAGGATATTATGCACGCCAGCCGCTTCCAGCACAGCCCGCACACCTCCTCCAGCGACTACCCCAGTGCCCGGCGAGGCCGGCTTCAAGAACACCTTTGCCCCACCATGCTTTGAAATTATCTCGTGAGGGATGGTTGTCCCCACGAGTGGGATTTGCCGCATATCTTTGCGGGCATGCTCAGCGGCTTTGCGAATTGCATCCGGAACGCCACGGGCTTTACCAATACCAAGACCCACCTTACCACGATTGTCACCCACAACGACCACCACCCGGAAGGCAAATCTACGGCCGCCTTTTACGACCTTTGCCACCCGGGAGATGTCGATCACCCGTTCGTCCAGCTCATCCCGCTCTTCATGGGTTCGGAAATTTCGTCTCACCTCAATGTTCTCCCTTCAGACCTAACGATGAGCTACGCTGAACGCAACTCTTTCATCATGGACACCATACGCATGAACTACCGTTCCGTTCAGTAGACAGCTAAAATTCCAGCCCTGCCTCACGTGCGGCCTCAGCTAAAGCCTTTACCCGGCCATGGAATCGATAACCACCACGGTCGAAAACCACCTGCTTCACTCCCTTGGCCGCCGCGCGCTCGCCGATAACAGTTCCAACAATCTTTGCTTGTTCGGTCTTGTTCAGGCCTTCAAGGCGCGGCTTGACCTCGGAGTCTAGAGTTGAAGCAGAGGTTAGCGTGTGACCGGCGTTATCATCGATCACTTGAGCATAAATCTGTGCCAGGCTCCGATACACGTTCAGGCGCGGTCGCTCCGCTGTTCCTGCTAGTTTCTTGCGCACGCGGATATGGCGGCGCTTCCTCATTGCTTCTCGCGTCCGTTTCGCCATGGTTATGTCACCTTACCCGCCTTGCCGGCCTTGCGGCGCACATATTCACCCAAGTAACGAATACCTTTACCCTTATAAGGTTCCGGAGGCCGGAGTTTACGGATGTCCGCTGCTACCCGGCCGACTAATTCCTTATCTATACCCTGCACCTTAATCAATCTGGCGCGGGTGTCAACATCAAAAACGATCCCCGGCGGCGCGTCTACGTGCACAAGGTGGGAAAAACCCAGACTCAGCACCATATTTTTGCCATCCATCTCCGGTCGGTAACCGACACCTTGAATCTGAAGCGTTTTCTCAAAGCCCTGACTGACACCCAAGACCATGTTGTTCAGCAACGCCCGAGTCAGGCCATGCAGAGCTCGCATCTGCGGCGCATCTGAGGGACGTTCCACTGTGATAGCGCCATCCTTCAGAGTGATGGACATTTCGGGCCGGAAATCACGTTCCAACTCTCCCTTAGGCCCCTTTACCCGTACGTGTGCCCCCTCGATATCAACCTGCACACCATCAGGCACAACCACAGGCATGCGTCCTATTCTCGACACATTTTCCTCCTATTACAGCCAACCACTAGGACAATATCTAAACTGATCCGGTTGTCGTTCGGCCGGTGCACAACCAGATCCGCTTACCATACCTCGCAGAGTACCTCACCACCCACACCCAATTGTCGAGCGCGCACCCCACTCATCACTCCTTTAGGAGTCGAAAGGATGGCTACACCCATCCCTGATCGTACCCACGGGATCTTGCGTTTTCCTACATAGACTCGACGGCCAGGGCGGCTTATGCGCCTCACACCACTGATCACCGGTCGTCGTTCTCGTCGCTCACCAACATATTTCAACTTAATACGAAGCGTCCGATGGGGTTTTCCATCCACCTGACTTTCTCCAAAACCCTTGATGAAGCCCTCCTGCTCAAGGATGTGAGCAATGGCCACCTTAATCTTGGAGCTTGGCACCGAGACCGTTTGATGGCCTACCATCAGGGCATTACGAACCCGGGTCAACATGTCGGCAATCGGATCAGATATACTCATTGCACTTTCTCCGGTTCCTTCTTTACCAGGACGATTTCACCAAGCCAGGGATCTTACCTTCAAGCGCTTGTTCCCTGAGACAAATGCGGCATAGCTGGAAGCGGCGATAATAACCACGCGGCCGCCCACAGATTCGGCAACGGTTCCGCACCCGGACCTTATATTTGCGTCGAGTTTCTCGTATCGGCATACAAGTCTTAGCCATACAATTCGCCTCTTCTAAAGGGCATGCCCAGTAGTTCAAGTAGACGACGCCCTTGCTCGTCATTCGGCGCGGTGTTAACAATTGTCACCTCAAAACCCCGTACCTTGTCGATTTTGTCGTAGTCGATCTCCGGAAAGATTAATTGCTCACCAACGCCGAGAGTGTAGTTGCCACGACCATCAAAGCTGTTTGGCGAAACCCCCCTGAAGTCCCTCGTTCGAGGTAAGGCAACATTGACCAATCTATCGAAGAACGACCACATGCGTTCCCCCCGTAAAGTGACTTTGACCCCGATCGATTGTCCTTCCCGTAACTTGTAGATGGCGATGCTTTTGCGGGCCTTGGTGACAATCGGTTTCTGTCCGGTGATGGTCATTATGTCCCCAACCGCAGCGTCGAGAGCCTTAGCATTGTCGATCGCCTCGCCAACGCCGACATTCACCACTATTTTCTCGACACGCGGAACCTGCATGGGGTTCTCCAGGTTAAAATCTTTCATCATCGTCGCAACGACTTCCTTTTGATAGCGTTCAAATAAATGATGTGCCATACCGCTTACACTCCATCCATAATCAGGCGTCGATGAGTGCCTGACACCCCTTGCAAACACGCTGCTTTAGGTCCCCTTCTACCAACATTCCCACCCGCACTGGTTGGTCGCACTTTGGACAAATCAGCATCACGTTGGAGATATGGATCGGGGCCTCGAATTGAATGATTCCCGGGTTCATCGTGCGACCACCAGCCTGAACCTGACGTTGGTGTTTCTTGCGTATGTTCGCGCCCTGGACAACCACCCGCCTATCCGAAGGGACAACACGCAGCACCTCACCCCGATGACCCTTTTCATGACCGCGGACCACTTCCACTGTGTCACCCCGTTTGATCTTCACCGTACCTCGCCTCCTACAGCTATAGCACTTCCGGCGCCAGCGACACGATCTTGGTGAAACCTTTCTCGCGCAGTTCACGGGCAACTGGACCGAAGATCCGGGTTCCCCTGGGGTTCACCCCATCAACATCCAGAATCACGGCCGCGTTGTCGTCGAAGCGGATGTAGGAGCCGTCTCTCCGACGATATTCCTTCGCCGTTCGCACAATCACCGCCCGGACGATGTCGCTCTTACTCACCGCACTATGTGGGGTGGCGGATTTGACTGTGGCTACGACGATATCGCCCACACGACCATACCGTCGTTTTGAACCACCCAAGACGCGTATCACAAGTATTTCGCGCCCACCGGTGTTATCAGCAACTTTGAGACGGCTTTCTTGCTGAATCATTTTTCCGTCTCCGCTATAGGCTCTTCCACCACCTCGTCTGCATTGGCAGTTACCTCAGCCTCGATCGCCCTATGTAAAATAGTTTCGACCACCCAACGCTTTTTCTTTGATAAAGGACGGCTCTCCACAATCTGAACCTTATCCCCAAGCTGGCAACCGATTTCATCGTGGACCAGGTATTTCTTATTAGTTCGGATCACCTTCCCGTAAAGGGGATGGCGGTAGCTACGATCCACCCGGACGGTCACCGTCTTAGTTAGTTTAGTTTTGGTAACCACACCGGTCATTCGGCGTCTTTTAGTGCTCATGCTTCGCTCACCTTAATCTGCGCGGCCAGCTCGCGTTCACGTAGGATGGTCGCTAAACGAGCAATCTCACGCCGCGCGATCTGCAATTGGGAATGATCGGCTAATTGCCCGGTCGCAAACTGGAAGCGCAACTTGAAATAATTTTCACGGGCGTCATCCAAACGCGATTGAATGTCCTCGGTTGATAGGGCACGGATTTCCGCAGGTTTCATCGGTTACTTGCCTCCAACCAATTCCAACCGCTGGATGAATCTGGTCTTGATCGGAAGCTTGTGGGCAGCCAACCGCATTGCTTCGCGCGCGTCTTCTTCCGACAAACCTGAAATCTCGAACATGATCCGTCCCGGTTTAACTACTGCCACCCAGTGATCAACAGCCCCCTTACCTTTTCCCATGCGGGTTTCCGCAGGCTTCTTAGTCACCGGCTTATCAGGAAAGATGCGGATCCACACCTTGCCCCGCCGACGCATGTAACGCACTATCGCTCGGCGGGTGGCTTCGATCTGACGGGCGGTGACCCATCCCGGTTCGAGAGCCTGGAGCCCGTAATCACCAAAGGTGATCTCGATCCCTCGGCTGGCTCGACCCTTCATCCGGCCCCGCATCTGCTTGCGATATTTCACCCGCTTCGGAAACAACATCACTTCACCTCACAGCCGGCAAGAATTAGGTCCATCCCCTCACTCGCTGACATAAACATCCATGGTTTCCGGCTTTTCCTCAGCTTCGGGCAGGATGTCGCCTTTGTAGATCCAGACCTTGACACCGATCCGGCCATAGGTCGTCAGGGCTTCGGCGCGAGCAAAATCGATATCCGCCCGCAGCGTCTGCGCCGGGACGCGTCCTTCACGTACCCACTCCCGGCGTGCCATTTCATGGCCGGCTAGTCGGCCAGAGCACATGACCTTAATCCCCTCAGCCCCCTGGCGCATGGTCTGGCCAACCGCTCGCTGCATCGCACGTCGATGGCTGATACGCCGCGACAACTGACTGGCGACGTTCTCGGCTACCAACCGCGCATCCAGGTCAGGATCTTTAATTTCGGAGATATCAAGCTTAACGCTGATTCCGGTCATGGCCTGAAGCTTACGCCGCAACTCCTTCACATTGACCCCTTTACGACCAATAACGATCCCGGGCTTGGCTGTGTGCACCATAATTTGGACGCTATTTGGGTAGCGCTCAATTTCTACCCGCGAAATGCCTGCCCTGGGAGCCGATTCGAAAACCAGGTCTCGGATCGCACGGTCCTCGTGCAGTTGCTCAGCATATTTATCTGGATTGGCAAACCAGCGCGAATCCCATGTCTTATTGATCCCTAGACGGAAACCAATCGGATGTACTTTGCGCCCCATGCTTTCTCCTTTCGACTAACCATATGCTTGGCCGACTCGGCGAGGTCTTTCTGTGGGCGCTCGCCGAAGGTCTAATACTAAGTATGATTACTGTTCCTGCTCTCGTTCATGCAGTACTACAGTTATATGCGAATAACGATGCAGGATCGGTTTGAAACGGCCGCGAGCGCCGAACCTTCGCCATCGCCGTATCGGGCCTTGATCTGCATAGATCCGGTGGACTACCAAATCATCCCGACTGAAACCAAAGTTCTCCTCGGCATTCGATATCGCCGATTTTAATAGCTTGAGTACCGTCCGGGCAGCTGCTTTGTGGGTAAAACGCAAGATATCTAATGCTTCAGTCACATCCAGCTCCCGGATCATGTCCAACACAAGCCGCACTTTCTGCGGTGACATTGGCACGTATCGGACACTTGCCCGGATGTCAAACGCTTCGTCCATCATATATCACCTTATCCGCGTCGTCCGATCTCTGGTCACGTGGCCACGATATGTGCGGGTTGGAGCGAACTCGCCCAACTTATGCCCGACCATGTTTTCGGTGATATAGATCGGTACGTGGCGACGCCCGTCATGCACCGCAATCGTGTGACCCACCATTTGGGGGAAGATCGTGCTCGCCCGACGCCAGGTGCGGATCACCTTCTTATCACCGCGTTCGTTCATCTCTTCTACCTTCTTTAACAATTTGGGGTCGATGTACGGCCCTTTCTTCAATGATCGCGACATATGTTTGCCTCCATCACCCTGTCCAGCATACTTATCAGCGCCGCTTGGACCGTGGCCGAATGATGTATTTGCCAGTTCTCTTATTACGCCGAGTTTTCTTACCTAGCGTCGGCTTACCCCATGGGCTCTTCGGGCCCGGCAAGCCGATTGGCGAGCGGCCTTCCCCACCGCCGTGAGGGTGATCGCGTGGGCTCATGGCTGAACCACGCACCGTAGGACGGAAACCCAGGTGACGTTTTCGACCGGCTTTGCCGAGCTTAATATTGCCGTGATCTGGGTTGCCAACCTCACCGATGGTCACATAGCACTTCTGGCGCACCCGACGCACCTCGCCCGAAGGCAGGCGGATGGCAGCGTAAGCCCCTTCCTTGCCCAATAACTGCGCCGACGTTCCGGCTGCGCGTACCATCTGACCGCCGCGCCCCTCGTACAACTCAATGTTGTGCACCAACGTACCCAAGGGAATGTTGGCCAGCGGAAGGCTGTTACCTGGGCGTATTTCCGCTTCTGGTCCAGCCATCACCATGTCGCCGACATGTAGACCCAACGGAGCGATGATATAACGCTTTTCACCATCCACGTAGTGTAATAATGCCAAACGCGCTGAGCGATTAGGATCATACTCAATCGCCGCCACCCGTGCTTGAATGCTGCGCTTGTCGCGCTTGAAATCCACTTTGCGCAGATGTCGCTGATGCCCGCCACCGCGGTGGCGAACAGTGATCCGCCCCTGGTTGTTGCGCCCACCACGGCGCCGCTTGGGCCTCAGCAACGAGCGTTCTGGCCTGCTCTTGGTGATCTCCTCAAAAGCATGGCCGGTCATTCCACGCCGACCAGGGGAGGTCGGTTTGTATTTCTTAACCGCCATTATCTAACCCCTTCAAATACGTCAATCGTACCGCCGGCAGCCAGGGTGACAATCGCTTTTTTATACCCCGCCCGTCGCACAAGCAGCCGACGACCGCGTGGCCGGCGGCTGCGCTTCGCCGGGACGTTGATCACATTTACCCGCAACACGGTTACATCAAACAGCGTCTCAACCGCTTCCTTAATTTGGGCTTTTGTAGCCTTACGATCAACCTCGAAGACATACTGGTTGAGTTTACTGCTTTGGAAGCTGGTCTTTTCAGTGATGATAGGTCGGCGTAAAATTTCGTAAACCGTCGTCATCAAGAGCCTCCTCAGCTCCCTAGGTAGGACTGGATGATATCCAGCGCGCCCAAGGGCATGATCAGCCGTTCGTATCCCAGCAAATCACGTACATTGAGATAATTGGCCCGCAATGTCTTGGCATCCGGTAAGTTGCGCACCGACTTCTCAATCGTCTCATTCGACTCCGCCAGCAGGATCAACGCGCTTGCCTGTCCAACCAAGCGTTCCAGGATAGCAACCATTTCTTTCGTCTTCGGTCGCTCCATCTTCAATTCGTCCAGGACCACCACTTCCTTCTGCGCGGCTTTGACTGAAAGCGCCGACCTTAAAGCCGCTCGGCGCATTTTCCGTGGCATGTGACGAGTGTACTTGCGCGGTCTCGGTGTATGCGCCTTGCCACCCCCGACCCAGATTGGAGAGCGCCTCGAACCGTGTCGAGCTCGCCCGGTACCTTTCTGGCGCCACGGCTTTCGCCCACCACCAGAAACCTCACCGCGACTCTTGGTCTTATGGGTGCCTAGTCGGGCGTTAGCCAGCTGGCGAACCAAAGCTTGGTGCATTAGATCCTTCTTAACCGGAGCCTCAAAGATCGCCGGCGGCAACTCCGTCGTATCCACCTTTTTTCCCTGCATGTTCAGCACATCAACCTTCATCGTCCATTCGCTCCCGGCAGTCTATTGCTTACGCACTTCTTTTATCATCACCAGCCCACCCCGGGGACCAGGGACGCTGCCGCGTACGCCGAGCAGGTTCCTTTCCAGATCTACCAATTCCACTCGTAGATTCTGTGAGGTCACCCGCACCGAGCCCATATGACCGGGTCCGCGAGAGCCTTTGAAAACCCTGCCGGGGGTGGTGGTCGCGCCATGCGAACCCGGCGCACGCAAACGATCCGACTGACCGTGGGTCTTGGGCCCGCCTCTAAAGCCGTAGCGCTTCACGGCGCCGGCAAAGCCCTTACCTTTGCTGGTGCCGACAATGTCAACCTGATCGCCGACGGCGAAGACCTCTACTGTCAGTTTATCCCCCTCTTGAATGTCGCTCACCTCTTTCACCCGGAACTCACGCAGGTATCGCAAGGGGGGCACATTGTTGCGCTTGATATGGCCGAGTTGTCCACCCGACAAGCGACGGGGGCTCACCTCACCAAATCCCAACTGGATCGCACTGTACCTATCTCGCTTCGGTCGGCGGATTTGGGTCACATAACAAGGCCCAGCTTCAATCAACGTCACCGGGACCGCTTCACCCGAATCGTCGAAAATCTGGGTCATACCTACTTTCTTCCCAATAAGCCCTTTCATCCCTTGTCTCCTAAACATTTCCTGTTTGGGACTGTCAGCCAGGGCTTCGGCTGCATCATCCCCGAATGCTGGGCAGTCAGATCGCTCGCGGCGGAGACCACAATCTACTTGATCCGCCTGCAAATCGTCTCTTGCCCCGCCTGTCTTACTGTAACTTCCCGCGCACCCTAAAGGGTGCAGCTACATAGTAATTTTCGCCTGCTATATCTTTATCTCAATATCCACACCGGCCGGCAGGTTTAGCCGCATCAAGGTATCAATGGTCTTCGTATCCGGATCAAGTACGTCGATCAATCGCTTATGTGTTCGAATTTCGAAATGCTCATGCGAGTCCTTGTCGATGAAAGTCGAGCGTCGAACAGTGAAGCGCTCGATCTTGGTCGGAAGCGGTACCGGGCCAACGACCTTCGCTCCGGTGCGCTCCGCCGTTTCGACAATACGCTTAGCCGACTGATCCAGTACTCGGTGATCGTAGGCTTTAAGTCGGATGCGGATTCTTTGCTTGGCCATAAGTACACCTATTCCATAATATCGGTGATCACGCCTGCACCCACCGTCAAACCACCCTCGCGAATAGCAAACTTCGAACCCTTCTCCAGCGCCACCGGGATGATCAACTCCACCGTCAGATTTACACTGTCCCCAGGCATCACCATCTCCACCCCTTCCGGCAACTCTACCGTCCCGGTCACATCCATCGTCCGAATGTAAAACTGCGGCCGATACCCACTGAAGAATGCCTTGTGCCTT
>JAUWHR010000093.1 GCA_030605795.1 Anaerolineae bacterium
GCTGTCGACGAAAACTGGGATGCGCGGGATGTCACCCTTCTCGATCATCTGGTGCAGATAATAGACCAGGGTCTGAGTACGGCCGACGGCGAAAGCAGGGATGATGACCTTGCCCTGGCGTTCAACCGTGCGAGTGACTACTTTTTGTAATTCTTCGTAGGCCCGGTCTGGATGATCATGAGAGCGGTCGCCATAGGTGCATTCCATGATCAGGTAATCGACGTCCTCCGGGAGCACCGGATCGCGCAAGATGGGCAAACCGAGCCTACCAATATCGCCTGAGAACATCAAGCGCACCTTACGTCCCTGTTCTTCCAGTTCCAAGATGACCCCAGCCGAGCCAAGGATGTGACCAGCCTCGACTAAGGTGGCGATGACGCCCGGGACGGGTTCGAAAGGGCGGTTGTAGTCTTGGCAGATTAGGTATTGAGCGACCTGCTTGGCGTCTTCCATGGTGTACAGCGGCTCAATTGGCGGCTCGCCGCGCCGGGCGCGTCGCTTGTTCACAAATTCGACGTCTGACTCCTGGATGTGACCGGAATCCCTGAGCATAATGTC
The DNA here is from genome assembly GCA_030605795.1 of Anaerolineae bacterium. GTDB lineage: Bacteria > Chloroflexota > Anaerolineae > Anaerolineales > E44-bin32 > DUEZ01. The sequence continues at coordinate 559 of JAUWHR010000093.1, forward strand.
CGTCAGATGGGTGGTGGCGTAGGTAGCGTGGATTGGACCCTCATAACCTTGGCGGACCAGGTTGGGAAGGTTGCCGATATGATCGATGTGGGCGTGGGAGAGTATCACAGCCTCGACGCCGGTCGGGTCAAATGGGAAATTTAAATTGCGCTGGTAGGTCTCTTTACGCCGCCCTTGGTATAAACCGCAGTCAAGCAGCAGATGATGTCCGTTCAGACTGATCAGGTGACGTGAGCCGGTAACGGTCTGAGCAGCGCCGTGGAAGGTTATATTCATCTATCCCTCATTGGTTTTAATTTGTCAGTCCCTAAGGATTGTGAGGATATCCTCGCCATAGGCTTGAAAGCGCCATTCAAGAGGGTGCATCACCCTGCGCAGAGACTCGGTATCGCTAGGCGCAGCCTGGGCGATCTCCCACAGGACCTCGCGTGGTAGGATGACGTCCGATTCAACCCTGCGTTTGCGAGCGACGCTTTTACGCCATGAATGCAAGGCCTCGTATCGGACATGGGCTGCTTCAGCGATCCGTTTACTAGTTGGCCGGCGTGGGATGGGTGCCTGGCGACCACGGGCGACAGCCGAGAGCAACCCATCGCCGTAGCGCCGGATCTTACCGGGGGTCATGCCGGGTAGGTCGCGCAGCGCCATCAGGTCCCCCGGGGATTCCTGGGCAATCGCCAACAGCGTTTCATTGCCCAAGATTTTAAATGGTGGTCGGTCGAAGCGGCGGGCCTGCGAATCGCGATAAAGGTATAACTCGCGCAACAACGCCACCTGCCTGGGAGTAAGTGTGCGTATGTTGGAGATGCGCCAGTACCCATCAGGGTTGAATCCGTTATCGTGGGGGTCAACATTGGTCAGGCGCTCACAGGCTTCACACGCCTCCTGCCAGCGCCCTGCACGCTGCAGGGCTTCAGCTAGGCGGTCGCGTAATGGTAGCAGATAATAGGTGTCGAGACGTGCGTAGTCAAGTAGATCGGGAGAGAGGGGGCGCTTACCCCAGTTGGCTCGCTGATAGCGTTTGCTCATTTGGATGCCGAGCTCTTCAGCCAGGATGTCCTTCAAACCACTTCGTTTCCGACCGAGTGTGCGGCTTGCCACTTGGGTATCGAAGAGGTTGGCGAAGGTGAAACCGAAGTCGCGTTTAAGACACATGATGTCATACTCTGCTCCGTGAAATACTTTTTCAATTTCCGGGTTGGAGAAGAGGGAGTCAAGTGGATTTAGATCTCGCAACGCGAGGGGGTCGATCAAGAAATCCGCCCCGGGAATAGAGAATTGAATCAGGCATACCCGTTCCCGGTAGGCATGTAAGCTGTTTGACTCGGTATCGACGGCCAGACGCGAGTGGGAACGCATAGTGGTCACCATATCACGGAAGGCGCTTTCTTCCTGGATCAGTCTCGGTGGGGGAAATGAGGGTGGGTTCATGGGAGGTATTATACCTGCATGGGGACCTGACTGGGTTATTGTTTCGACTGTCCTTTCGAGCCCTGAGGTTGATAGGTGCTTGGGGCAAAATGTTGACCCATAGAATCGGGCTTTGCGATTGACAGGATGATATTGGCTGGCTCGGTCATCGGGATGAAATCCGGACTAGCTTCGTTGCTAGGCAAAGGAGTCAACTCACGGGCTATTAATTCTTTCGGGATAACGTTGCGCATGTGGGATCAATGAACGAGGCAGGGAAAATTCAGTTGCTGGGATAGTATAATTGCTTGTAAATAAACGCCTATTGGCTTCAAAACGGGGTTCACATATATATGGATAATCTCTCCGCCAGTCTAATCGGGTTGGTCGTCATCGCATAGTTGAGTATGAATCATTGGCGCCTCAACCGCTATCGTGTCTAAGAGGAAAATGCGCTTTTCACAATATATTCTCCTCCCCTTGCTGTTCCTTAGTCTCTCATTATTTTCAACATCTGCATTGGCAGAGGAGGGGCCAGAGATCGAGCGTCTGGAAGTGGTCCTCTGGCCGGAGTATGAGCGGCCTGCGGTTCTTGTGTTTCTTCGCGTGCAGCTAGCAGGAGGCGCCTCATTGCCGACGCCCGGCTAGAAAGCAAGCCAAGGAAACGCGCCAGGTGATCGATGCCTCGCTGGTCTTTTGTCACAACTGTGGGACACAAGCCAGAGTCAGCGATCGTTTCTGCCGTCACTGCGGTATACGATTGAGGCGGTAATGTCAGCACAAGCTGGCTCTAATTGGTTTATTTCCTGTCGATAGATCCGCACAGAACCTGATGCAGCTCAAGAGGTTGGAATATATGTGGTGATATACTCGATTTGGTTTATCTTGGTGTGGTGGATAACATAGGAGGATAATTAAAATTGGGTATGAGCAGCGTTGATTTGTCGGATCCGGTGGCCGGTCCTGGCTCTCGGGTGAAGTTCTTGATCGGTGGGATATTGATCGTCGCGGCGATCATCTATTTAATCGCATCTTCCACCAAGGCCACGGCGCAATATTTTATGACCATCGATGAGTTGATCGCCAAGGGAGAGGCGATCGTCGATCGCGATATCAAGATCTCGGGGGTGATCATCGGTGATACGGTCGAATATGACGCCAAGACGCTGACGCTACGCTTCACCGTTGTTCACGTACCGGCTGACCCTGACGAAATTAGGGAGGCGGGTGGGTTGGTGGAGGTGTTGCAGCAGGCGGCGGTCGACCCGAACGCCACGCGCCTAGAGGTGGTGTACATCGGCCCCCGGCCTGATCTGCTGCGCGATGGAGCGCAGGCGATCATCACCGGACGGTTAGGCGGGGATGGCGTATTCTACGCCGATGAACTTCTGCTCAAATGTCCGACCCGCTACGAGGGAGAGTTACCTATTCAGGCGGTGGAGGGTTAGTAGTCAAATAAATCGATCTAAACGACGGACAGCAGCCGTCGTTATTTATTTAACTTCTTGTGGTTCGGAGGTAGGTCAAGTGGTAATACAAGTAGGCTATTTCTCGTTGGTGCTCACATTTTTGGTGGCTCTGTATGGCGCCGGCGCGGCAGCTTATGGCGCTATACGCCGTAAAACGGAATTCGTTGAGAGCGCTCGTCATGCCATGCTGCTCACCTGGCCGCTGGTGACCGTATCGGTGTTGGCAATCGTTTGGCTTCTCGTTAGCGGGGACTTTCAGGTTCGCTATGTATATTCGACTACCAGCAACGACATGCCCATTTATCTCAAGGTTACTGCCCTGTGGGGGGGGCAGGCTGGTTCGCTGGTCTTCTGGTCATGGCTGATGGCTGCTTTTACCAGCGCCGCCAGTCTACGCAAATGGGACCGCGACCGTGAGTTGCTGCCGTGGGTGGTAGTTGTGACCATGGTCAACCTAGCCTTCTTCCTGTCTCTCTCGATCCTCTTTGAAAACCCCTTTGCCCGCATGTGGAGGACCCCAGATGGCAGTCAGGTGACGGCCATGTTCCAGCCCGGTGGGACGATGCCGTTGATCCCCATTGACGGTCGTGGTTTGAACCCCCTGCTGCGCCACCCGGGGATGATCGTTCACCCGCCCATGCAATACCTGGGCTTTATTTCCTTTGTGATCCCTTATGCTTTTGCGATAGGAGCTTTGATAAACGGTCGCATCGACGACCGTTGGATCCGCATCAGCCGGCGTTGGACGCTCGTCGCCTGGCTCTTCCTTTCCTTGGGGTTATTACTGGGCAGCTGGTGGGCTTATGATGTTCTCGGCTGGGGCGGTTATTGGGGGTGGGACCCGGTGGAGGTCTCTGCATTGATACCTTGGCTCAGCGCTACAGCTTTTATACACTCGGTTATGATCTATGAGAAGCGAGGCATGCTCAAGCAATGGAACATGGTGCTGATTATCCTGACCTATGCTCTGGTTTTATTCAGCACTTTTTTAACCCGTTCCGGGGTGTTGTCATCGGTACATGCTTTTGCCGAGTCGGCCATCGGCCCGATGTTCTTCGGTTTCATTGGGGTCACGTTCATTGCTTCGCTCATCCTGCTGATACGGCGCTGGGGGGCACTCAGGAGTGAGTCCCAACTCCATTCATTGCTCTCGCGCGAGGCGCTTTTATTGCTCAACAACCTTCTCTTCATCGGTATCTTGGTGGTGTGTGTTTGGGGGATGCTATTCCCGCTGATCTCGGAATTGGCCACTGGTCAGAAGGTGACTGTCGGCCCTCCTTACTACGAGCGAGCTATCGCTCCGTTGGGAATCGGGCTGATGTTGATCATGGGGGTGGCGCCGCTCTCGACTTACGGGCGCGCCTCATGGAAACCCCTGGTCAGGGCCTTATTGAAGCCGTTCGCCGCCTCGCTCCTGGTGCCCTTGGTCCTTGCCCTGCGTGGGATTACCAACCTCGGCGCCTTGCTCGGCTTCTGGGCGTCGGCCTTAGTTGCACTGGTAACCCTGTATGAGTTCTGGCGTGGCGCTGTGGCTCGTCATCGCCGCCATGGCGAGATTCTGCCGCTGGCTCTATGGCGTCTCGCCGGGCGTAACCGGCGGCGGTACGGCGGCTATGTGATCCATCTGTGTGCAGTGCTGATGGCGTTAGGCATCATCGGGATAGAAATGTATCAGACTGAAACCCAGGCCACGCTAGCTCGAGGCGAGCAGCTAACTCTCGGTCGGTATGTAATTATCTACGACTCTCTGGCTCAGTTTGATGACCCGGGTGGTCGCTATGTCACCCGCGCCGTGGTTTCGGTGTACCGGGATGGCAAATATGTGGGTGAAGTCTACCCGCGACAAGACTACTACTACGCTCCCGAGATGACGGTGACTATACCCGGCGTACGTTCAACACTGGAGGATGACTTGAACGTAATGCTAGTGGGCTGGGAGCCTATACCCACCGGAGGAACTACTTTTAGGGTCATTCTCAACCCGCTGGTGAACTTCATTTGGTTGGGCGGGCTGTTGTTCATTTTTGGCACTTTGGTGGCGGCTTGGCCGGATCGTAAATCTTAGTCGGCTGGGCAGCTCGCGCTGGCGTGAGCTGCCTTCGTCCGCATCTGACTAGAAAGGCAGAAGATGCACAAAACCCCTCCGTTTCTAAGCATACTGGCCGTCCTGCTGCTAGTTATCCTGTTAGCCCCGGTACCTACGGCAGCGCAGGGTAACGAACCGACGGATGATGAAGTCAACGCGATTGCCAAACAGTTATACTGCCCAGTGTGTGAGAATATCCCGTTGGATGTATGCCCGACGCAGGCCTGTCGTCAGTGGCGGGAGACTATTCGCGAGAAGCTGGCTGCTGGATGGAGCGAAGAGCAGATCAAGCAATATTTCGTTGAACAGTATGGCGCCAGTGTGCTGGCCACCCCGCCCGCCAAGGGAATAAACTTGTTGGTTTACATCCTACCTCCAGCGGCTTTCTTGGCGGGGGCATTTATCCTCTTACGCACTTTACGGAGTTGGCGCCAGGCAACGATCCAGGCTGAGCCGGTTGTGCCGGTTCAGCCCGAGGATCCGTACATCGCTCGTCTGGAGAAGGAACTGCGCAGGCGGGACGGGTAGGCTATGGAGATGCGCCAAACCAGGCCTTGATGATCAGGAAGGTGCTATGACCCAAGAGATTCCGGCTGAAGCTGGCTCATCCCAGCTACCCCGTCGTTGGGGCATCTTCCTTGTATGGTTCCTGGTCCTAGGCATACTGGGGGTTCTCGGTTTCAGCTTAATGCGGGCCCATCAGGGTCCGATAGGCATCGGTGACGGGGTCCCCGATTTCATCTTGACCACCTTCGACGACGAGCAGATCGCCATCGGCGACCTGAGAGGGCAAGTCGTGGTTATTAATTTCTGGGCTTCATGGTGCACGCCCTGTGAACATGAGGCTGCCATTTTTGAGCAGGCCTATCAGATGTATAAAGATCGCGGGGTGGTTTTTCTTGGTGTGGGTTATGCTGACACCGAGCGTGAGGCGCGGGCTTACCTGGAGAAGTACGGCATCACATACCCCAATGGCCCCGACCTGGGCACGCGTATCTCGCAGGCCTTTCGCACTCATGGGGTGCCTGAGACCTACATCGTTGATCCCGACGGACATTTGGCCGATGTCAGGATTGGTCCTTATGCTACACTGAACGAAATTATCAATGCTGTAGAAGGTGTTTTGGGGTACTAGGACGACATCAATGAAGGATTTTCCCCGCATATTAATTAATTCCTTGCTTGATAACGGACGACAATGAGCGGAGAGCGATAGAAGTATGTCCAACGTCCGTCGATTGCAGTTTAGTTAAATCAATCCTGTTTGTCGTTTCCTGGAGTGTTAGTATGGACCTTGGATCAATACTCATCATCCTGGCTCTTGTCCTGCTGGCCGCGGCCTTTATTGCCCGACCGCTGGCTGAGCACAAGAGCGCCTCCATCGCTGAAGGAGATCGTCGACTATCAACTCTCCAAGCCGAGCGAGATCGTGTGCTGGACACTCTCCAGGAGTCGGATATGGATTACACCATGGGCAAGGTTCTTGAGGAGGACTATCAAATACAGCGGGCTTCCTTACTGGCGAGGGGCGCTGAAATCTTGAAAGCGATCGACAAGATGGAGGCGGTCGCGGTTGAATCCTCCAGCGAGATGGATTTAGAAGCCGAGCTTGAAGCCGCGGTGGCGCGCCTGCGCAGTGTCCAAAGGGGAACCAGCGGGGGATTCTGCGGTGCTTGCGGGGGAGCGGTTGTCGCGAGTGATTCCTTTTGCTCACATTGCGGAGCATCGCTCCCGGAGGAGGGGGCTTGAGGCGTACCCTCGTTCTAATTTCACTCGCGGCGCTTTTCCTCGCTGGTTGTTCACTTGCCGAGGATGTCACCCCGCCACCTGGTCTGGCCACGGCACAGGCGGCCCGGCTAGATCCTGCGGCTACCTCGCAACCTTTGCTCCTGGAACCCAAGGCAACCAGTGAGTCTTCAATTGCGGTTGTTCCCGTGGCGCGTACCGATCCCCAGGTCGGGGAGGCGATCTACGTCGATTGGTGCGCTGGCTGCCACGGACTTACCGGATTGGGGGATGGCGAGATGACCGCTGACATTGATTTCACGCCGCCCCCGCTTGGTAAGCCAGATTTTACTCGCCAGTTTGTACCTTCCGAATGGTACTTGATGGTCACACAGGGGAGAATGGACCGCTTCATGCCGCCCTTTACCAACTTGAGCGACGAGCAGCGCTGGGACGTTGTAGCTTATGCTCTCAATCTGAGTGCCTCATTTGAGGAGGTGGCTCGAGGAGATGAACTGTTCGACGCCGAGTGCGCTGGCTGCCATGGCGCTGATGGTCGCGGACAGGGAGCAATCCCCGACCTGACCAAGCTCACTTTCCTGGCTGAGCGCTCCGCGGTCGACCTGTACCGCACGGTGACGGATGGCGTCGACCGGGGGATGCCCTCCTTTGGCGAATCGCTTTCCGAGGGTGATTGCTGGGCGCTGGCAACCTATGTGCGTAGCCTTGGATTCCCTTTCGGGGCTCAAGACGAACCAATCCCGGAAATGGAACCACAGGCTGGTTCCCTGAGCACCGTCCGGGGCGCAATCCGCAACGCTTCCGATGGCGGCGTTGTCCCTGTCGATCTGGAAGTCGTGCTGCATGGCTTCGACGGTCAGCAGGAGGTGGTCTCCGAGATGACCCTGGTCGGACATAATGGCGGGTACCTCTTCGAGGATATTGAGATCGTTCCTGGGCGGCTCTTCTTCGTCACACTTGAGTATCAAGGTGTTGCCTACCAATCCATAATGGCCCATCTATCGCAGGATGAAACGATACTCGACCTCCCGCTGACAATATTCGAAACCACGCGCGATACCGGCCAAGTGAGCGTTGACCGACTGCATATACTGTTCGATTTCCCCAGTGAGGGGGTGGTTCGGGTGGTCGAAATGTGGGTGCTGTCCAACCGATCCGACCGGATGTTGGTGGCACAGGATAGCGGGGCTGTGTTGCAGGTCACCATTCCGCAAGGAGCCACCGACCTATACTTTGAGGAGGGTTTGGAGGACAGATTTTTACTCACCGAGGGCGGTTTTACCTATATATCGCCCCTGATGCCGGGGATGGACGTCGAGCGACTAAACTTCAGCTTCGATCTGCCATATGAACGCCAGTTGGCGTTTAGACAAGTGGTAAGTTATCCTGTAGAAGCGGTCATCGTCCTGTTGCCAGAAGATGGTTTAAAGGTGCAGGGTAATGGCCTGCAGGAACAGGGAGATCTGGGGATTTGGGAGGGGCTGCACAGCTACACCATCGGTCCGTTCTCCCCGGGCGACACTCTTGCTTTGGACATTTCCGGACGGCCGTCGTTGGCTGACGACGAAACATCACTCTCCAACATCATTATCGGTGTCATTATACTGGGTGCAGCGCTGATCATAGCTAGCCTGTGGTGGTGTCGTGCCGGGAGCGGGGGAAAGACTCCGGCGCGGGTACGGGGCGAGCCAACGCGAAATGACATCTCCGATCTTAAGCCGCTGCTGCGGGCGATCGCCGCTCTGGACGACGATTTTGAGGCTGGGGATGTCTCTGAAGGCGAATATCATCAGCGTCGTGAAGCACTCAAACAACAGGCGTTGTACTCCATGCGAAGAGACGATGATTGAAGCGCGGCGGTTGATAAAAACCTTCGGTCTTAAGCCGGTGCTACGTGGTTTGGATTTTCATGTCGAGCATGGCGAGTTCGTCGCCCTGGTAGGTCCGAACGGAGCCGGTAAGACGACCTTCCTGCGCATATTGGCTACACTCTCCAAGCCCAGCATGGGTGAGGTGCGCGTAGCGGGATACCCCCTGCCAGCGCAGGCAACCGCCGTACGTAGGCGGTTGGGCGTGGTCACGCACCAACCGCTGCTTTATGGTGATCTGACCGCGGAGGAGAATCTACGCTTCTACGGTCGGATGTATGCTGTCTTAAAATTAAAACGGCGCATCGAGGTGGTGCTTGAGATGGTGGGGCTGAACGTCCGACGTCGAGACCTGGTGCGACAATTTTCGCGCGGTATGCAACAGCGCCTAGCCATCGGTCGGGCGATCCTGCACGATCCCGAAATTCTACTCCTCGATGAGCCCCACACCGGACTTGATCAGGAAGCGGCAGCAATGCTTGACACCTTACTCCGTGATGTAGCCGATCGTGGTCGGACGGTGGTGATGACCTCCCATGACCTGACCCGGGCGGCTGACCTTGCAGAACGGGTTGACATCCTCCACAAGGGCAAGATCGCCACTTCAGTACGTCGGGGCGAAATTGCCCCGGCTGAGTTGCCGGGGCTCTACTACTCGGTGACTCATGACTGATCCTACTCCACCTATGGAAGCCATAGAACAGCCTGTCGTCATAAACCGAGGAAGCCGATTCGGTGGTTATCTTCGCGCCATCAGCGCGGTGGTGTGGAAGGACCTAACCGCCGAACTTCGCAGCCGGGAATTGTTCAGCGCCATGCTGGTCTTCGCCTTGCTGGTAATCCTGATCTTCAACTTTGCCCTCGAACTCGACATCCGTACCCGGGAGACGGTCACCTCCGGCGTGCTGTGGGTCACCTTTGCCTTTGCCGGCACACTGGGACTTAACCGCTCGATGGCAGTCGAGAAGGATCGTGGTTGCATGGATGGGCTGTTGCTGGCGCCTGTCGATCGCAGCGCGCTGTATTTCGGCAAGGCACTGGGCAGCCTGATCTTCATGCTAATCGTCGAAGTCATCGTCCTGCCAGTCTACAGTGGGCTGTATAACATTAACCTGTTTCACCCGGGTTTGATGGCGGTTATCCTTCTTGGCTCGGTCGGCTACGCTGCGGTAGGCACACTTCTATCGGCGATGGCGGTGCAGACCCGCACACGGGATGTGCTGCTCCCAATCCTGCTCTTCCCGGTAGTGCTTCCCCTCCTGGTGGCAGCGCTCAAGGCGAGCAACGGTTTCCTGCAGGGCTTTGAGATGGAAGAGATCTGGCCTTGGATAAATCTGCTCATCGTTTACGATGTCATTTTCATTGCTGTTGCCTTTATGGTGTTCGATTATGTGGTTGAAGAATAACATCAAGGCACCTGGGCACTTAGGCACCTTGGTGCCTGGGTGCCTAATCGCCTGAGTGCCCGCACACCTTCTATTGAAGATTGGAAATATAAGGAGGAGCCCATGGAACCCATACCCAAGACTCTAAAAGTGCTCAGTTGGATCACCGGTGCTCTGTTCATCGTGGCCTTGTATCTGGTGTTGTTCTATGCACCGCGCGAAATGGTAATGGGAGACGTGCAGCGTGTATTCTACTTCCATGTTGCTGCCGGCTGGGTGGGTGGTTTGGCGTTCTTGGTAACGGCTATCGCCGGAGGGGTCTATCTAAGGCGTGGAGACCACCGCTGGGATCAGGTTGCACTGGCCTCGGTGGAGATCGGCCTGGTTTTTACATTCGCCAACATTGTCAGCGGCTCAATCTGGGCGCGACCAATTTGGAACACATGGTGGACATGGGATCCGCGTCTGGTGACGGCCAGCATCATGGAGTTGATTTACATCGCCTATCTCTTGCTACGCCAGGGAGTTGAAGACCCTGCACGCCGGGCGCGCTTCGGCGCTGTGTACGGCATCGTCGGCTTCATCAGCGTGCCGCTCACTTTTCTCTCGATCCGCATATTTCGCACAATCCATCCAGTTGTGATTGGAAGCGGCGACCCATCGGCTACGGGCAGCTTCAACATGGTTCCTGAAATGCGGGTTGCCTTCTTCTTTAGTCTGTTCACCTTCACCTTCATCTATGCCACATTTCTTTGGCATCGCTTGCGGTTACAACGGCTGGCGGAGAAGGTGGAGCATATGAAGATGAAAGTGGTGTCGGAGTAGAATTGTGTCAGGTGACGGAGGGTGGCTTGTGATTGTCCACCGTTCATCTATCAATCTTGTTCAGCATTGCTATTAATCGGGAGCGTATACAGATGTTCCTTCAAGAAACCACTGCGAATACATTCAATTACATGATCCTCGGTTTTGGTGTGATACTGGGTGTAATCGTCTTCTATCTTATCAGCCTCGTGGCGCGGTTCCGCAACCTGAATCAGGATCTGGAATTGCTTAATGAGATCGAGGCAGAGGAGTGTAGTTCCCTCTCCCCACTGGGGAGAGGGTTAGGGTGAGGGGGTAATCTTCTGACAAGCTACTCTGACCCTCGCCCTAAGGGCTCCATTTGAATCTTCTTTTTAAACAGCCCCCCATGGTAAGGTGGTATTTCAGCTCACTGTTCGGTTAATACATCTTTAAGGAGGCGTGATGTTCTCAGGACGTTTACTACGGCGCTTGGCGGTAGTCCTGTTGCTGATCTATGCGGCTCTCTCGGCTTATGCCAGCACGGCGCACTTGCTGAACCTGCCCCCCATTGGAAAGCCGATGATGCCCCTGCTCACGCTCCTCGCGTTCACCTTCGCCCTGGTTCACGCCCGGTTGAGACTTGGCTGCCCTCGCACGTTGCTCCTCCTTGGTCTGAGCTTTGGGGTAAGCCTGCTCTACGAGAGTGTTGGGGTGGCGACGGGCTGGATCTATGGACCTTACCATTACACTGATATGCTTGGACCGCGCTTCCTGGGCCTTGTGCCCTACCTTGTCCCGGCGGCGTGGTTCATGATGATTTACCCTGCCCAGGTGATCGCCGAGGGACTGCTGGGCGATAGGCTGGCGGCGGGCTGGCGAAGGATCTTAGGGCTGGCGGCAGTGAGTGCGGTGGTGATGACCGCCTGGGATGTGATCATGGACCCGATTATGGTGCGCATGGGGTTCTGGGTGTGGGAAGTCGAGGGGGCCTATTTCGGTGTACCGCTGCACAACTATGCCGGCTGGTTTGTGACCACATTTACGATCTACCTGCTATTCCGGCTTATAGCGCCGCGCCTGGGCGAGACACCTACTGTCATTGTAGATCAGGGTTTCGTTCGCCTGGCAGCCTGGTCGTACATGATCACCTGGGCCAGCAACACCTTCGCCGCCTTGCAGATGGAGTTGGGCGGTCCGGCTTTGGCGGGGATATTTAGCGCAGGGGCTTTTGCGCTCTTCGGGGTGCTGGGTATAGCTGGCGGGAGTCGTTCTGAGCGAGGTTAATTATTTTCAAGTCAATTTCCGGTATGGAAATGTAGGGGCGACCGGGCCGGGAACTAAACCCCCGATAAATTCACCGGGACGAACGGTCCAGTCAAGCTGGACGAACGGCCGGCATCTGCGACCGGTCGCCCCTACTATGGTATTCAAGATGACAGAATCTGAGATTTGATCGTGTCTTACGTGGCCAGCAACTTCTCCAATTCCACCATGGACCGCGTCTCGACCTCAGCATGGATGCTATTGTTATGGGCGTCCATCGTCACGACAAGTGGGAGGTCTTTAATCTCGATCACCCACATCGCCTCCGGTACCCCAAAATCAAGTTTATGGACGTCAATTACCCGCTGCACGGACTGGGCGATTAAAGAAGCTGCCCCACCGATGGCGTGTAAGTAGACGCCTGGCACCTCGTGGCAGGCGGTGAGGGTTTTCGGCCCCATGCCACCTTTTCCGATCACCGCCTTGAGGTTGAAGTGGCGCATTATGTCGCCCTGATATGGTTCCTCACGGATGCTGGTTGTCGGACCCGCAGCCACGAATCGGTAGTCACCTGTTTCCAACCCAGCTACTATCGGACCACAGTGGTAAAGTGCGCCGCCATTGAGCAGGCGTTTGATGGCCTGGTAGACCTGGAGGTCGTCGCCTTCCATCTGACGAGTCTCCTTAATGAAGGTTTCGATCATCCATTTGTGGACCGTGTCGCGCCCGGTGATCATCACGCCGGAGAGCGACACCGAATCGCCAACCTTGAGTTGAAGGATGTTCTCGTCCGAGATGGGAATGCTGAGGTTGTACATGCCCTGCTCTCCTATAGATACTGAATGTCACTTCCGCGCACGGTCATCCGACGGCGGCGGTGCGCCCAACACATATAAGATATAGAGACGAAGAAACTGGCTGGCAAGCGGTGCATTCCTTTGATTTTCACCCCGAGCACGGTCGTTTCCCCACCGAACCCCATCGGACCGATGCCCAGTTGGTTGGCTTCTTCAGTTAGGCGCTCCTCAAGGGCAGCCAGTTGTGGGTCCGGATTGGGCTCATCCATTTTGCGGAAGAGAGCTTCTTTGGACCCGTAGTAGGATGAGCCACGGTCGCCGCCGATGGCCACGCCTAAAACGCCCGGGGCGCAACCCCTGCCTTGGGCTTGGTGCACCGCATTGAGTACAACTTTGCGCACGCCTTCTAGGTCCCGCCCGGCGCCGAGACGTCCTTCAGGCAGTGAATACTGCACACCCACATTCTCACAACCGCCACCCTTGAGCATCAGGTCGACTATAAGCTCATCGCCTTTAATCTCTTCGAAGTGGATGGTAGGGAAGGCATTATCGCCGAGGTTGTTACCGCTGTTTAAGCCAGTGATGGCGTTGACCGCGTTGGGTCGCAGGTAGGTGCGTGCGGTTGCCTCGGCTACGGCGGTACGGATTTGCTCCCGCAATGCTTGGGTGCTCCACCCCTCCGGCTGCTGGACGTAGAAGATAGGCGTGCCGGTGTCCTGGCAGATAGGTGTGGAGTTCTTCCGAGCCATGGCGACGTTCTGCAGGACGGTGTCCAGGGCACTTTTGGCTGCTGAGCCGGGCGATTCCCGGTCGCGCGCCTCAATTAGCGATTGTTCGACATCTGTTGGTAAGTCGGTCGAAGTGAGGCGGATTAATTCGAGAAAAGCGTTGGTTAGGTCATGCATAGTTTCCCTCTGGATCGTGGTGTGGCATCTCTAAAGATCGGCATGGATGTCCTACTACTGATCCCGGACGGATATATTTTGGCTTGAAAATGTCATCGACGGTAGTGACGAATAGCCGGTCCTATATTGCCGGCTATCATTGTTAGTGGTTTATTGGGTCAGGCAATGGATTACCATAATAAAACGAAACACTGTTTATGCACAGCAGCACCCGCAACCGGGTCATTCACCTGCCGGAGGGGTGAAACGGACGGTCAGCACCGGGCAATCCACCACCTCGGCAACCTCCGCGGTTACATTGGGGAGAAACAAATGCCGTAGGCTATTGGAGCTGTGGGTCGATCCCATCCCGATTAGGTCGTAGTCACCTTCCCGGATTTCATTTAGGATCTCATGCACAATGTGGCCGTGGCGTACTTTGAGCTCTACAGAAATTCCGGCTTCTTGAGCTTCGGTCATAGTCTGCTGCAGATAGCGTGCATGAGGGGTATCTGCTGCTAACGGATCCTGCCGGTGTGCTTGAACTTCCCGCGGCAGTGGATAGTCCAGGGTGATGGGTTCGACTATGTGAAGCAGGGTCATATGGGCGTCAGTTGCCTGGGTTAGATCTATGGCTAGTTTTGCCAGGTTGTTTGAATATTTTAGCCCGCCTGAACAAACAAGCATGTGCTTCAGGTGGGTTTGAAATGCCGGTATGTAGAGCAGCGGAGTGGAGATGTGAGCTAGTAGGTTGCGGAAGGTACGTCCGCGGAGAATCCGCCGCATGACAGGGCGTCCTAATGGGCCAACGACGGTCAGGTATGTCCCCTTCTGTGCCTGTTTGGCGATTATATCTGTGGCGGTTCCCTCTCGCAGAAGAGACTGAGCGTCAATGCCAGCTGCATCTAGTTGACCCATGACCTCGTTCATTAAACCTATTACTTTGTCTCGTTGCTTAGGCGCCTCTGTGATCCCCAATACCACAACCGACTTCCCCAGCACCTCGGCAAGCCATTGGCCATACGCCAGCGCCGGCTTGGTTGTGTCGGCGCCATTGGTGCAGAGTAGCAGCCGCATGGATTCCAAGTTCATCGGAAAACCACCATTCCCAGCAAACCAGCTGCCAGCAACACCAGTGCGGGTGGTGCGTTAAAGATAAGAGCCCCAAAACTAAGCGCGGCGATGATGATTGTGGCTATCAGACTACTACCCTCAGTTTGAAATACCTGCCAGGCAACCAGGACCATCAAGACCGCTACCGCAGGCGCCAGACCACGGACGAAGCTGCCCACCCAGGCTTCTCCTCGTAGGCGTTGTAGAATCGTCATCAGGCCCAGCATTAGAACTGTCGGTGGCAGGATCGAGCCTAGTAGGGCGACCAGCGCGCCGTGCACACCCGCACTGGCATATCCGACGAACATCGCTAATTGCAAAGCGTCGCTCCCTGGAAGAACACTTGAGAAGCCCACCGCCTCTACAAACTGACTTTCTGTCATCAGTGAGCCGACAGTCTCTTTATACAGGAGTCCCACCGAGGCCGGTCCAGAAGTGGTGAGTAGATTGATCTTGAGGAACATCAAAAAGAGTCGCAGTAAATTAGACATGAGCGCCTTCTTTAACTCATCAAGCCTTATCCAATCATACTTGTGGTGAATGACGGGAGCAAGCGATTTTGGATGTAAGACCTACATGTGGATGGTCGACTAGATCAATCCTTGGCGTTCCAGAGTTATGCTCCTAATTGTGTTACACTGCCTTCGGTATGGATGCAAAATCCCTCCAAACACTCGAGCTGCCCAATATACTCGATCGCTTGGCGAGCTATGCCGCCTTTTCGGCCTCCAAGGAATTAGCTCGCGCTCTAAGACCGACCGACGACTTGGACGAATCTCGCCGCCGCCAGAAAGAGACCACCGAGGCGCGCACCCTATTAAGTTTAGTGCCCGACCTCACAATCGGCGGCGTACATGATATGCGGCCCCAAGCGATAGCTGCTGCCCGAGGCGTAACCTTAGAACCTACTCAACTACTCGACCTGAAGAGCACGCTGATCGCCGCCCGTACGATGCGGCGTCGATTTGATAAGAAAGGGGATTCTTTTCCTGTCTTGGCGATCCTAGCGAGTGGGCTAGAACCTTTGCCAGGATTGATAGACGCGGTCTCAAAGGTGCTCGACGAGCGTGGCGAAGTGCTCGATAGCGCCTCGGGGAAACTAGCCACTATCCGAAGGGACTTGCGGGTGGCGCACGACCGGTTGGTAGGAAAACTACAGCGGCTGCTGAGCGACCCCAAGCTTGCACCTATGATGCAGGAACCGATTATCACTCAACGTGACGGACGCTTCGTCATTCCACTACGGGCTGAATTCAAAGGTCGGATCAAGTCGGTGATCCACGACCGTTCCGCCTCCGGCGCTACACTGTTCATCGAGCCGCTCTCGGTGGTTGAACTTAACAATCAAATGCGTGAGCTGCAGTTAACTGAACGGGACGAGATTCGTCACATACTGGCGGAGCTTTCGCAGCAGGTGGGTCAACAGGCCGAATCCATCACCCGGACCGTCGAAGCCCTAGCTAACCTCGATCTGGCTTTCGCCAAGGCGCGCTACGCTGAGGTGTTGAAGGCCAACGAGCCGATCCTCAAACCTGTTAAACCTCGAGCGGACCTCCCTCATCCAGGATCGACTTTGCGTCTGCTAGCCGCCCGCCACCCGCTGCTTGACCCAGAGACTGTGGTGCCGATCGACCTGACCCTAGACTCAGATACTTATGCGCTGGTCATAACCGGGCCAAATACGGGCGGTAAGACGGTCTCGCTTAAGACGGCCGGGCTGTTAGTACTGATGGCTCAGTGTGGCCTGCACCTACCGGTCGTCTCTGGATCTGAGTTGTCGGTGTTTGATGCGGTTTATGCCGACATTGGCGATGAGCAATCTATCGAACAGTCGCTTTCAACCTTCTCGTCGCATATCTCCAACATCATCGATCTACTCAAGCGCGCAAGCCCTCGTTCCTTGGTCATCCTCGATGAATTGGGCGCTGGCACCGATCCTCAGGAGGGGGCGGCCCTTGCACAAGCCATACTGGGGATCCTCCTTGAGCGGCAGGTGACCACACTGGTCGCTACTCATTATCCCGAGTTGAAGACGTACGCGCACACTACATTAGGGGTGAGCAATGCCAGCGTCGAGTTCGACATAGAAAGTCTACGGCCAACCTACCATCTGACCATTGGTTTACCCGGTCGTTCGAACGCTTTAGCGATTGCCAGGCGACTCGGCCTTGATGCGGAGATCGTCGATCGCGCCCGGACGATGGTCTCCCCCGAGGACTTGCGGGCAGAGGACCTACTGAATGAGATTCACCACCAGCGGGACATGGCCAGTCAGGACAGAGTTGTAGCTGAACAAGCTCGAGAACAGGTTCAGGCGCTAGAAGCTGAATTGGCACGACGCCTGGAAACGATCGACGACGAGCGGGTGGATTTATTGGA
Source organism: Anaerolineae bacterium (assembly GCA_030605795.1). Taxonomy (GTDB): domain Bacteria; phylum Chloroflexota; class Anaerolineae; order Anaerolineales; family E44-bin32; genus DUEZ01. The sequence continues at coordinate 17,745 of JAUWHR010000093.1, forward strand.
ACGGGCTCGCTTGGAGGCAGAGGCGGAAGTGGAGGCGGTTCGGGAGCAGTTGCATGACCTACGCCGTCGCCTGGCCAGTGCCGAGCAGCCGCTTGAGGCGTTGGAGGCGATCGAGTCAGAGGTCGAGGCTTTAGAGGATCAAATGGCCGAACCTGTCTCTCGGCCCACTTTGGGTATTGATCTACCGAGCCGCCCCTTCGATTCTGCTCAGGATAGGCCATTCCAACTGGGGGATCGGGTGCGCCTGCGTTCAATCAATGCCACGGGTGTGATCACTGGTCTCAATCCAGAGCAGGTAGAGGTGCAGGTTGGTCGGTTGAGGGTACGTGCCCGGCTGGATGATTTGGCCTCTCTTGGAGAGGATGAGCCTGCACCAGAGCATCGCCAGAGTGGAATCAGGGAGAGCAGCATGGGGAAGGGAATCGCGACGGCGCCACCGCTGGAACTCGACCTGCGAGGGCGTACGGTGGACGAGGGGCTAGAGGAGCTTGATCGGCGATTGGACGCCGCCTTCTTGGCGGGGATGCCTTTCGTGTGGGTGATCCACGGCAAGGGCACCGGGCGCTTGCGGGAGGCTATCCGTCTAGCTCTTCGGGACAATCCCTACGTTGCCTCCTTTGAGCCGGGAAAGGCAGGGGAGGGCGGCGACGGGGTGACCGTGGTCCGGCTAGCGAATGTATAACCACGTCCACCGTACTGTAATGGATCGGAGGCGGGCTACGTCGTAGGGTCGCTGATAGGGCAGCAACCGGGCGATCACGCTTATGGGCTTGCCGCTTAGGTTGAGGATATCTTTATCACCTGTGTCGCTCCTGTCGTGTCCCTGACGAAACACCATTGATACCAATTTGGATTGCAATTCGCAACGCTCTGAGGTTTACTATTTAGGAGCCATTGTCATAGGGGAGGGTTTAAGATGGATAAACTGATTGAAGCCCTGGCGCCAGTGTTCGTGGCCAGCTTCGCACTGCAGCAATTGATCGAACTACTAGATCCGATCTTAGATCAGTTGATCAAGCAGCATAAGAAGTGGATTCTTAGCGTAACGGCGTTCGTCGTCGGATTGGCGCTGTCCCTCGGCCTCGGGCTGCGCATCCTGCACCCGCTGGGGGTCACCCGCTGTGCCTGGGTCGATGTGATCCTGACCGCTCTCTTCATCACCGGTGGCACGAAAGGGATCAATGATCTGATCAAATTCATTGGCTACAAGAAGGAAGAGGCTAAGGCTGCACTGAACGAGGTTCAAACATCCCGGGTCTAGTCAGTTTCATACTGTGTAGAACTGTCGGATCTTTAGGTAGGAGGTTTTATACTAAGCCAATTTATGGTTTGATAAGCCAGCTAGGTCTTGGCAAGACGCAGCAAGTGAGGGTAGTGTCCTAATATGAAAAAAGGAAAATCACTCACTGAAGAAAGATCGGCGAGGGTCATACGTGATTATCAGTCTAAAGCAAGGGATATTGCAAGGCCCTCACCTATCTTCTTCATGACCTCGCTTGATAATTTACCCAATCTCTGAACAAGTCGTTTTTCTGAAATTGATCGTACTTGAAATGTATCTGCAGAAGACTTCTTTGTAAGACCATTGGCGCTATTACTCTCGACGGGTACATGCCAAACCGCTTGGGTGAATTCGTCACGCCAATTAGTTAATGGAACAATTACTCGAAGAGGTAATCTGCCAATTGAGTCACGACTTACAATGACACAGGGGCGGGTCTTATTGGTTTCCGCCCCTATGGTAGGGTCGAGATTAACTTCCCAGACCTCGCCCCTATTCATAGAAATCCTCTCCATCAAGTACAGTTAAAGCTGTAAGTTCCTTGTCGGACTCGTAAAGTGGGGCAAGAGCTATTGCTGCTTCTGCTAATGCATATTCTCTTGATTGCTCGCATGCATTTTTAATAGCGTACCTGACAAAAGAAGACCGTGACATTCCTAGACTATCAGCGGTTTTGTCAAGGCATTTAATAAGTTGCTCACTAATCATTACATTTAATCTTAGTGTTTTTGGTGCGTCTTGAGTCAGCATTTTGCACCTCTTAATTATGCATATTAGTTGCACATAAAATATAAGCAAAATAACTCATCAAGTCAATATTATTATATATAGGAAAATAATACTATTAGGTTTGGGCTAGGACTAGATCCAACAAATAATCAATACTCCATGGCCATTTAGTGATGCCAGCTCGCACCGCCGGAGTGGATGGTAGCGAGCGACGAAAGTGGATAAAGTTACAATGAGTAAAATGGAACACAACAATCAGGATATTCGACAAGAGGTCTGGTGAAAACCGTCTTCCTTCTTACCGGCACACCGGGGTCGGGAAAGACGACTGCTATCAGGAAGATTGTGTCTCGTCTTTCAGGCGAGGTAGGCGGCTTCTTCACTGAAGAGATCCGAGAGAGTGGAAGGCGCACTGGATTCAGGTTAATTACACTTGATGGTCGTCAAGGTGTGTTAGCGCATGTAGACATTCGACGAGCGCCGCATATCAGTAAGTATGGAGTGGACCTTGCTGTATTGGATTCCATTGGAGTCGATTGCTTGATGCGGGCAATTGAAGAGAAGGACGTTGTCGTCATTGATGAGATCGGACCGATGGAGCTTCTATCCGAAAGTTTCCGCAGGGTCGTGCTGCAGGCTTTGGTGAGTGATATTGTCGTACTGGGGTCGATAACCAAGCGCAGAACGAATTTCACCGACGACATCAAGAAACACCCGAACGTACAGGTGGTTGAGATCACTAGAGCCAATCGCGACAAGATCCATGCGGGTGTTCTGGAGTTGATACGAGAGACAGGTCGGTGCGAGGTTATTTAAGTACAATTGTTGGCAACCTGGTGCATGGTCGCGAGGACAGTTGCCCGGGGTTCCGTGGATAACTTTTAGGAGAGACTATCATGGCCAAGATGTGGAAACTCAGCCCGTCCGATCTGACGTTCCTTTGGGACGAGTGTGAAAGGTGCTTCTATCTCAAGGTCGTCCACCAGTTCACCCGCCCATCGGCTCCCTTCCCAAGGATCTTCGGTATCATTAATACTCTGATGAATACATACTTTCAGGGCAAAACCAGCGATGAACTCTCCCCCGATTTGCCCGAAGGTGTGGTTGAATATGGTGAAAAATGGGTTGTCTCTCAACCTATTGTCCTCCCTAACCATACCTCGCAGTGTTTCATCCTGGGCAGGTTTGACACCGTCGTAGCCTTCTCGGATGGGACTTACGCTGTCGTCGATTTCAAGACGACCGAACCAAAACCTGGCCATATCCCTTTTTACAGTCGTCAACTTCATGCCTATGCTTATGCCTTAGAACATCCTGCGCCAGGGAAGTTTGCGCTGAGCCCGATCACAAAGTTGGGCTTGTTCTGTGTTGAGCCCACGGCGATAGATCGCTATAAGGATGGTCGGATTGCCTACATCGGAGAGGTGAGCTGGCTGGAAATCCCCAAGGATGAAACGCAATTCCTGGATTTCATCGGCGAGGTTCTAACGGTGTTGGAACAGACAGAGCCACCGCCACCTGGTCCAAGGTGTGGATATTGTCAGTACCGCGAGCAAACTCGAAGCAGTGAATGGTAAACAGATAAAGCCCGGCAGGCTAAAGCGTAGCTGGCATTCATCCTCCTGATCCCTAATCCCTGATTCCCAATCCCTAAATATTTTTTTAATCCTTGCGCCACTTGACAGATGCCATCTTTGCCCTAAAATGTTTGGGAATGCGTCATGCCCGGTAGAATAATATTTTCAACACTTACATTCATCCGATCAGAGGCCTGTGCCTCCCGGCGGGTATTCTCTCACCCACGGACCCAGAGCCGAGAGGCTCTCTTTTTTTGCTTGTTGACGATTGTTCTATTGCCAGGAGAGGCTCCGTGATCCGCCTTCCTGGTCTCATCGACCCTCATGTCCATCTACGTGAGCCGGGGGCCACGTACAAAGAGGACTTCGACAGCGGCACAGCCGCCGCTCTGGCGGGTGGCTTCACCGCGGTACTGGCGATGCCGAATACCAAGCCACCGTTGACCAACGGCCCAAGCCTAGCCCAGGCGCAGGCCGCTGCCCAGGATAAGGCCCGCTGTGACTACGGCATCTACCTTGGCGCTGGCGCTGACAATGTCGCATCGGCTGCCGAATGTGCGCTTCAGGTTTGCGGTCTTAAGATGTATCTGGATCAGACTTTTGGTCCGCTGCGCCTGGATGAATTGGCTACGCTTCGCGACCATGTAGCCCATTGGCCAGTTGATCGGCCTCTGGCGGTTCACGCTGAGGGTCGCAACCTGGCCGCTATTCTATTTCTCGCCGCGCTGCACGAACGGCCGCTGCATGTTTGTCATGTAAGCCGGAAGGCGGAGATCACCCTCATTCGAGCGGCGAAGGAGAAGGGGATCAAGGTGACATGTGAGGTGACGCCCCATCATCTCTTCCTGACGGAGGACGACCTTCCCCAATTGGGCGCCGGCCGGGGGGAAGTGCGGCCGCGCTTGGCCACCGCCGCCGATCGGGATGCCTTATGGGCCAATTTGGAGGTGATTGATTGCTTCGCAACTGATCACGCACCTCACACACTGGCTGAGAAGGACGGCGAAAATCCGCCGCCAGGCTTCCCCGGACTGGAGACGGCGTTGGGGCTGTTGCTCACCGCCGTGCACGAAGGACGAATGACGCTGGATGATTTATTAATCCGCACCCATACCAACCCGCGACATATCTTTGGGCTGCCTGATCAGCCCGAGACCTTCGTTGAAGTCGACCCTGATGCCCTTTGGGAAGTGCAAGCCGCCCAGATGTACACCCGATGCGGTTGGACCCCATTCGAGGGGATGCGGCTGCGGGGTCGGGTTCGTCGGGTGACGCTACGCGATCGGCTTGCTTACGCTGACGATCAGGTCCTCGCGCCACCAGGATACGGTGTGGACCTGGCGCCGTTCGCCCAAAACGAGATTTATTAGGAGGAATCCATGGCAGCTTTTGTACCCCCCAATGAACGACCTGAGCGAAGCCCTCACTTGCCTTTTGGCGACTGTCGGGAAGCACCTTTCTACGGTAAAGACATCATCTCGGTCTCCCAATTTAACCGGGAGGACCTGGAATACATTTTTGGTGTCGCCAGGGAAATGCGGGCGATGGTCGAACGTGTTGGCACTTTCGATCTGCTTAAAGGCAAGATCCTGGCTAACCTGTTCTACGAGCCCTCCACCAGGACATCTTCATCCTTCTTCTCGGCGATGGAGCGTCTGGGGGGGAGCGTAATCCCAATCAACGAGGTTACTTACTCATCCGTGGCCAAGGGTGAGTCATTACCTGACACCATTCGCACCCTGGAGTGCTATGCGGACGTGATTGTATTGCGCCATCCAGAGGTTGGATCCGCAGCGCTTGCTGCCGAGTATGCCCGTAAGCCGATCATCAATGGCGGTGATGGTATCGGCGAGCACCCAACCCAAGCGCTGCTCGACCTGTTCACAATCAAGGAAGAGTTGGGAGAGGTGGACGGACTAACGGTGACAATGCTCGGTGACCTGAAGTACGGTCGCACGGTGCACTCGTTAGCTCGATTATTATCGCTGTTCACGGTGCGGTTAAATTACATCTCCCCTGACATTCTCCGTATGCCGCCTGAGCTGATCGAGAAATTGGAAGCCAAAGGAGTATCCCAGAAGGAATATTCGACACTTGAACCGGTCCTGGCGGAAACGGATGTGCTTTACGTCACACGGGTGCAAAAGGAGCGTTTCGAGAATCTGGATGAGTATGAGAAGGTCAAAGGCGCCTATGTCATCACTCCGGAAACGCTCGAGCAGACCAAGGATAAGATGATTGTGATGCATCCCCTGCCGCGAGTCGGGGAGATCAGCCTGGAGATCGACGCCGACCCACGAGCAGCCTACTTCCGTCAGATGGAATATGGGCTGTATGTGCGGATGGCATTGTTGGCGATGGTATTGGGAAAGGCTTAAAGGGAAAGGGATTAAGGATTGGGGATCAGCAATGCAAAATACACTCTCGTTCTTTTCAAGACTGACAAAACGTGCCTTGTCTGCTGATTCCCTTTTGTGTGTTGGACTCGATCCCCACCCGGATTTTTTACATCGATCGACAGCCGGCGAGGCCGGCGACTTTTGCTTGAGGCTGATCGAAGCCACGGCTGACTTGGCGTGTGCCTTTAAACCGAATAGCGCCTTCTTTGAGGTCTATGGCGCTGAAGGATGGACAGTCTTGCGTGAGGTGATTGCCGCCGTGCCGGAGGGGATCCCGGTGATCCTCGACGCCAAGCGAGGGGATATCGCCTCCACCGCCCAGGCCTACGCCCGGGCGGTCTTTGAGGAGTTGGGTGCAGACGCGGTTACCGTCAGTCCCTATCTGGGTGGCGATAGCTTACAGCCGTTTTTAACCGATCCGAGGTACGGGGTCTTCCTGCTCTGTAAAACTTCCAACCCCGGCGCAGCCGATTTGCAGGCCCTGTCCATTGGCCAGGGCGAGCCGCTTTATTTGCGACTCGCTCATTTAGCCTCGATTTGGAACGTATCGGACAACCTGGGGCTTGTGGTCGGCGCGACCGATCCGGCAGCGCTGGCGGCGGTACGAGCAGTTGCCCCCGACCTATGGCTGCTCGCCCCCGGCGTGGGGGCACAAGGGGGTGACCTTGAGGCGGCGGTGCGGGCCGGTCTGCGGGCTGACGGGCTAGGGATGGTGCTCCCCGTATCACGAGGGATCGCTAGAGCAAAGGACCCTCGGGCTGAGGCCGCTCGGCTACGGGAGGTGATCAACCGCGCCCGTCAGATGGCGAAAGGAGACGTTGGCGTTCATCCTGGTTTATCGCCGTCCTTAGCCGCGTTGGCCGACGACCTACTGGAGGCCGGTTGTGTCCGTTTCGGCGAGTTCACCCTCAAGTCCGGCTTGAAGTCGCCCATCTACATCGATCTGCGCATCTTGACTTCCCGTCCCGACCTGCTGGCCCACGTAGCGGCCGCCTACATCCCGTTGCTTAAAGGCTTGAAGTACGATCGTTTGGCCGCCCTGCCTTATGCTGCCCTACCAATCGCCACCGCCATATCGTTGCAAACCGGGCAGTCGATGGTCTACCCGCGCAAGGAGGTCAAAGACTACGGCACACAAGCTGTGGTTGAAGGCGGGTTCGAGCAGGGTGAGACAGTTGTGCTGATCGACGATTTGGCGACTACTGGCGGTAGCAAGTTCGAAGCCGTCGAGCGCCTAAGGAAAGCCGGTTTGGAGGTTCGGGATGTGGTGGTATTAATTGACCGCATGGGTGGCGCAGCGCAAGCCCTTGCCGAGGCCGGATACAATCTTTATACGGTATTTACCCTGGCGGAGTTGATAGACCACTGGGCGGGGACGAGTCAAGTGTCTGTCGAAGATGCGGCTGAGGTACGACGTTACTTAGGGATTGGTGATCGGGGATCAGGGATCATTGAGTAATAAGCCTAATCCCCACTCCCTGGAGAAAGTAACCTTGTACCAATCCTTTCGTTTCATCCTTTTCCACCTCGATCCCGAGCAAGTTCACAACTTGACACTGCGTTTGCTGGCGTTGGCGGGAGCTCTCCCGCCTATACGTGCCTGGTTGCGCCGGGTTTTCGCCCCCCAAACTCCAGGTCTCAAAGTGCGGGCTTTCGGGTTGGATTTCCCGAACCCCATTGGCATGGCGGCTGGCTTCGACAAGGACGGTCGAGCGATACATGGGCTGGCCTGTCTGGGCTTCGGACATTTGGAGTTGGGGACGGTCACGCCACACCCGCAGGTTGGGAACCCTCGGCCACGTATATTCCGCCTGCCTGAGGATCAGGCAGTGATCAACCGCATGGGGTTCTCCAACGCGGGGGCTGAAACCCTGCTGCAGAACCTGCGCCGGGGGCGTCCGCCGGGTGTGGTAATGGGAGTCAACATCGGTAAGGGCGCCGATACGCCGCTCGAAGATGCTGTTGAGGACTATCTGGCCCTGCTGAAGACCTTCTACCCCTATGCCGATTACCTGGCAATTAACGTCTCCTCGCCAAACACGATCGGCTTGCGCCGCCTACAGTCGCGAGAGCGTCTAGAGAGTCTTCTGGAAGCGCTCTCTGTCGAGCGATCGAGCCTGCATGTCGCCAGCGGACGCTGGGTCCCGATCCTGGTAAAGCTGGCGCCAGATCTCAATGAAGGTGAGCTTGAGGACGCTGTAGGCGCAATCGTGTCTAGCGGGATGGATGGGGTCATCGCGACTAACACCACCATCGAGCGGGTCGGGTTGCGCTCTCAACGTCGGGAGGAGATCGGTGGGATGAGTGGGGCGCCGCTCAGGGATCGCTCGACGGAGATTGTGCGTCGCATCCAGCAACTCACCAACGGGCGTCTACCGATCGTCGGCGTCGGCGGTGTCTTTGGATCGGAGGATGCACGTGAGAAGCTGGACGCCGGGGCAGCGCTGGTCCAGGTCTACACTGGGCTGGTCTACCGTGGACCGGGCTTGGTGAGAGAGATCTTGGAGGGGCTTCGATCGCGGAACCTTTGATCCTGAATGTGATTTGGATAGTTGTGAAAATTAGACAAGTAATATATCAACATAATTATGGAAGGTTAATGTCATTCTGAGGAGTGAAGCGACGAAGAATCTCGTTTTTTTGTTGAATAGTATCCTGCAATTGAAGCAACGAGATTCTTCGCCTCCACGGAGCCTGCCCTGAGCAAGGTCGAAGGGTTCCGGCTCAGAATGACAATTCATCAGAATCACCTTGATGAGGTACTTAGTGGTCGATCGAGATGATTACGATGGATTAGTTATTAAAACCCGAAGGGTCTCAGTGTATTCTGCTAAATGGGGAATCCTTCTGAAAGACCCTTCGGGTTTTGTTTCTTATTCTCCTAAGATGAACCTACCTTTTGAATGGTGATGAAGTGCTCCTGTTATTTTGTATAAAATTCGTGGTGTGTTGTAAAATCGGTTTCTACCAAAGTAGGGCTTGGGGGATGACCCTTCAGCTTGCCAATATAGACTGATTTCGCCAAGATGGGGATAATCACTTGTGGTGCATAGATCTATCCGGCAACTACTGTGACAATGCAGTGAATTTACGTGACTACTCAGCCTACCCTCCCGTAGGTTGTGATTGAGAGCATTTATTGATTTGAATATCTAGTCGAGACGCGTTTCTATGTCAAAACAACATCTAAACCTGCGGGAGGGTGAGTAATTACGAATTTATCGAGAAGGGGGACCTAACTTTATCCCGCGACACTACGACCAATGCAGCGGTGAGTTGCATTTTGCTTTGAGGAGATGGCTGTGCCAAGACGAGGTGTTCGTTACCGTCACTTGACTTCACTAGTCGTCATATTAGTAGTGTTATTTCTACTGACGCTATACGTTCTATTCCATATCCAGTCCCTACCCAAGCCAACTCCAATACCTTCTGAGACAGTCTCAAGTGGTGGTTGGTATACAGTTTATTTTACCGATCCCACCGACCCGTCGGCCTCCACGCTCCGCGGGGGACCAGATGCGAGTTTGGCGAAAGCGATTGAGACAGCCCAATACTCCGTCGACATTGCGATTTATCGCCTTGACCTGTGGAGTGTGCGCGATGCACTTATACGAGCCCACCGGCGGGGCGTGACGGTGCGTATGATCACCGAAAGCGACCACATTCTCGAGGCTGAAATCGCGGACCTGGAAGCGACGGGTATTCCTGTGATAGGTGATCACCGGGATCACTTGATGCATCACAAGTTCGTCGTCATCGATGGGTTGGAAGTCTGGACTGGATCGATGAACTTTACGGTCAATGGTGCTTACCGCAACAACAACAACCTGATTCGAATCCACTCAAGCCGGATTGGACAAAATTACACCCGTGAATTCGAGGAAATGTTTGTTGAGGACCGCTTCGGCGCGCTCTCAAAGCCGGATACGCCATATACCAACGTGATTGTGGATGGGGTTCCACTCGAGGTCTATTTCTCCCCTGATGACGGTGTTGTTGCCCGGCTCGTCGATATTGTACGCGGCGCTACGTCGAGCATCGATTTCATGGCCTATGCTTTCACTTCGGATATCTTGGCTGAGGCAATGCTGGCGCGGGCTCAGACCGGTGTGGTGGTGCGCGGGGTGATGGAGCGCGGCCAAGCGTCCAACCCTGGTAGCGAGTATGAGCGCCTGCGCCAAGCTGGTCTGGATATCCGTCTGGACAGCAATCCCGGCAACATGCATCACAAGGTGATCATCATCGATGGTGTCACTGTGATTACGGGCTCCTACAATTTCAGCCATAGCGCGGAACAAAGTAATGACGAGAATGTGCTCATCTTGTATGATGTAGCCGTGGGAACGGAATACCTGCTAGAATTTAACCGGGTCTTTGATGCCGCCATGCCATAGTGTTCTGTGAAATCTAATTTAATAGTGACTACTCAGCCTACCCTCCCGCCGGTTATGACTGAGAGCATTTATTGGTTTGAATATCCAGTCGAGACGCGATTCTATGTCAAAACAACATCTAAACCTGCGGCAGGGTGAGTAGCTGGACAATGTTACATTTGTCATTGCGAGCGGAGCGAAGCAATCTCCAAGCACGATAGGGGATTGCTTCGGCGCAAACAGCGCGCCTCGCAATGACACCTAGAGTGAAATCTAACATTGTCGAGGTAGTTACATTTAATATGTATATAACCCACATATCCTTTTTTCTAGACGAGGCGGATTCCACGTCTATCCAGAACTTGTCGAGGAGCAGTAGAATATTCGGGCTTGGGATCCAGGTCAGCTAGATAATTCGACTTGTGTGCCGGCACTAGTCGCGTCACACGTGACAGACCACCAGCGGCGGTAAACAGAACGAAAGCGAGGTTGCAGTGAATTACAACGGCAAATTCTACATTGGTCGAGCGTATGATCGAAAAACGAATGAGACACTCGAACAACCCACTTTATATGATCCCGATGACTTAACCACCCACGGTGTCGTGGTTGGGATGACGGGTTCGGGTAAGACCGGCTTGTGCATCGATATCTTGGAAGAGGCTGCCCTTAGGGGCTTGCCGGCGCTGATTGTGGATCCCAAGGGCGACATCACCAACCTTCTGCTCCACTTTCCGGATTTAGCCCCCAAGGACTTCCAGCCCTGGGTTGACGCTGACCAGGCACGCCGGGAGGGTAAATCGGTGGAGCAGCTTGCAGCTGAGGTCGCTGGGGTATGGGCGAAGGGGCTGGCGAAGTGGGATATCACGCCCGAGCGTGTTGCCCGAGTGCGCCAGGCGGTCGATTACGCCGTGTACACTCCAGGCTCCGATGCTGGGATTCCGGTGAGCATCCTGGCTTCGCTTGAAGCCCCGCCGATCCCCTGGGAGAAAAACCGTGAGCTTTTACGAGAGAAAATTTCCAGTACCGTAACCGCGCTGTTGGGGTTAGTGGGAGTTAAAGCCGATCCGGTGCGTTCGCGGGAGCATATTTTACTGGCCAACATCTTCGAACAAGCATGGCGGGTGGGACGGGATCTGGACCTGATCGAACTGATCCGCCAGATTCAAACACCACCTTTTGAGAAGCTAGGTGCGTTCGAAGTGGAGCAATTCTACCCCTCGGAGGACCGCTTCGAGTTATCAATCGCGCTCAACAACCTGCTGGCCGCACCTGCATTTCAGATTTGGACCGAGGGCGTGGCGCTGGATATTGATGCTTTGCTTTGGACACCCGAGGGCAAGCCACGCCAGAGTGTGTTCTATCTAGCGCATCTGCCAGACAGTGAGCGTATGTTCTTTGTCACCTTGCTGCTCACCGCGGTTGAGGCGTGGGTGCGTTCGCAACCCGGCTCACTATCATTACGAGCGCTGTTGTACTTTGATGAGGTTTTTGGGTTCTTGCCGCCGGTGGCAAAACCGCCATCCAAGCCGCCGATGATGCGTTTACTGAAACAAGCAAGGGCTTTTGGTTTTGGATTGTTGCTCACAACTCAAAACCCGGTTGATCTAGATTACAAAGCCCTGAGCAACGCCGGTACCTGGTTCGTCGGCAAGCTGCAAACCGAGCAGGATAAGGAGCGCCTACTGGATGGGTTGGAGGGCGCGGCTGTTGGGGAAAGTGGCTTCAATCGTACTCAGGTGGACAAGTTGATCTCAACGCTTGGGAAGCGGGTTTTCCTACTCCACAACGTGCATGAGAAAGCCCCTCAAGTGTTCCGGACGCGCTGGGCGATGGCTTACCTAAGGGGCCCGATTACACGTGCTAAATTACGAGACTTGAATGCACTGGTTGGGGCGGAGGCGCCCGAGCCTCGCGAGAAGATTGGTGAGGCAGTGGAAGCTCCAGCAGCTCCGACCAAACTTTCTATGGAGGATGTATCGGTCACACGACCTACCGTACCTGAGCGGGTGGAAGAAGTATTTCTGTCGAACAACCTGACCGTGGCACAGGCGCTGAAGGCTGCAGGGAAAGAGGCGCCCGGGGCCAAGGTGGCGGGGTTGGTGTATAAGCCGGCTCTCCTGGCTCAAGAGGTAGTGCGCTATCTAGATCGTAAGATCGGTCTCGACCACGAGAAGACGGTGACCGCGCTGGCGGTGGACCTCTCCCGTAGGGGCATTGTCCGCTGGGAGGATGTCCTGATAGCGCGTGTGGCGCCGGAATCTCTCGACCGAGCTCCGGCCCCAGAGTCGCGCTTTACCGACCTTGAAGCGCCCCTCACAGACGCCAAGATGGTCAAAGATTTAGAGAAAGATTTTCTCGATTATGTATATCACAGCGCTGGGTTGCGACTACCATCCAACCCAACGCTCAAATTGGTCGCTAAGCCGAGTGATACGTCGGCTGAGTATCGGGCCCATTGCGCCGACGTTGCTCGAGAGGCGCGTGATGCTGACGCGGACAAGCTGAAAGAGAAGTATGAAAAGAAGATCGAGATAATTCGGGGTAAGCTGGCGAGGGAGGAGCGCGAGTTAGTTGAGGACCAGTCGGAGCTCTCGGCGCGCAAGATGGAGGAGATGGCGATCCACGCTGAGAACATCCTGGGTCTGTTCACCGGATCGCGTAGTCGGCGCCGGGTTTCCTCCTCATTGACCAAGCGCCGTATGACGACCAAAGCCAAGGCGGATGTTGAGGAATCAATGGAGGAGATCGAGGCCTTTAAGCAGGAATTGGCCGAGCTTGAAGATGAGTTAGCCGAGGAATTGGAAGAGATCAATGAGCGGTGGGCTGAAGCGGCGACTGACATAGAGGAGACCGTAATCACGCCCTACAAGAAGAACATTCATCTCGAGCTATTCGGCGTGGCCTGGTTCCCATATTGGCGCTTGCAGGAGGGGGATAAAATAATTGAGGCGCCGGGGTATGGGGCGTAGGGTCTGGAGGAATTGCAGCATAACACGAAGTCGATTGTCGCTTGTAGGGAAAAAGCAAACTAAATGGAATGGAACGCGACGGCGTAAAGCCGGAAGTTATTGAACTTCAATAGAGTTCGGAAAAAGGCCTTTCCATTGATTTTACTGTTGACACGTTTCGCTGGCGACTGAAGTCGCAGCTACTAATGCAAAGACAATCTTCCTGGTTTTCTAACCGTCGGCGCAGGCCAACTTCGCAGAATGTAGATGTAGTTACAACCGATCAACGTTTAGGATCAATTGGAGCCTAATCTGACTCAGTCAGGCCAAGTAATTCTTCAAGTTTCTTCCGGTTAAAACCGATAATTAGTTCGCTATCGATAAGGGTAGCAGGGGTGGAGAACACTTCAAGCTCTTGAAGCTCATTTAAAGCTGATTCATCCTCAACAATATTCCGTTCGGTGAAGGCGATACCTTGCTCAGAAAGCCACGCTTTCTCTAAATGGCAAAAGTGTCAACCAGGTTGAGTGTACAAGACAACCCTTCCTTCACTCATTAGTACCTCCTCTCACCTGAAAGGGCATATCACTGGACCAGCTAACGGACGAACGCCAGCTGTGCAGGCCCCGATGCTAACTCCAGTTTGCTGCTTCCCCGCGCTTTGGACCACTCTTTAGTGCGGCCTGTTCTCGATGTCGACCTCTGAGAGTAATTATGTGGCTCAGTTGAAGATAAGTCGAAAATGAGATGTTGTCGTAGTATCAAATCTTTACCTGACGCAGAGACTGTGCATTGATAGCCACAATCACGGTGCTGAGAGACATTAGCAACGCTCCCACCGCCGGCGAGAGCAAAACGCCGATGGGGGCCAGAATACCGGCTGCTAGTGGCAGGGCGATCACGTTGTACCCAGTAGCCCAAATTAAGTTCTCAATCATTTTCCGGTAACTGGCCCGGCTCAACTGGATGACCTTCACTACATCGAGCGGATTACTCTTCACCAGGATGATGCCCGCCGACTCGACCGCCACGTCAGTGCCGCTGCCAATCGCAATGCCCACATCTGCTCTCGTGAGGGCAGGTGCGTCATTGACGCCGTCTCCTACCATCGCAACCCGTTTCCCCTGACTTTGCAGTTGGGCGACCTTCAGGTCTTTATGCTCCGGCAGCACCTCGGCAAAGTAGTGGTCGATCCCCAGTTCCTCGGCTACATTTTTAGCTACCGCCTTACTATCACCGGTCAACATGGCTACCTCGATGCCCATTTCGTGGAGCCGTTGCACTGTGGCGTGGCTCTCAGGTCGGATTACATCTGCCAGGGCAAACCCAGCCACCACCCGCTTGTCCTGCACAAGGTAGACCACACTCCAGCCCTTCGTGCTGGCTTCATCTCTGAAATGGGCGACTGTCTCTGGAGGCTCGATTTCAAGCATCTCCAGTAGTCGAGGACCTCCAACGTGAACGACATATCCGTTACTTGTAGCTCGCACACCTCTACCTTTGATAGCCTCGAAATTGGATACAGCGGGCAGCGAAAGCTGCCGCTTATCAGCCGTTCGTCGGATTCCGAGCGCCACCATATGTTCGGAGTCTCTTTCTATAGCTGAGGTCAGCGCCAACGCTTGATCTTCGTCCCAGCCGACGGCGACTGATATACCCACAACCCCGAACTCACCGCTGGTCAAAGTACCGGTTTTATCAAAGATTACCGTATCGATTTCGCGTGCATGCTCCAGAGCTAGGCGGTCGCGCACCAGAATGCCGTTGTTGGCGCCGATCGATGTCGTGATAGCTACTACCAGTGGGATCGCCAGTCCCAGGGCGTGAGGACAAGCGATCACTAAAACAGTTGCCACCCGCGCGATCACGTCGACGTTAAAGCCCACTGCCACCGTCCAAGTGATGGCGGTCAGGGCAGCAACACCCAACGCAGCATAGAATAGCCAACCGGCAGCCTTGTCGGCCAGCAATTGGGTGTTGGATTTGCTTTGCTGGGCCTGCTCCACCAGGCGCATGATGCCCGCTAGAGCTGTCTGATCCCCGATAGCATTAACCCGCACACGCAGGCTGCCATCGCCGTTGATCGTGCCGGCGATCACCTTATCCCCCGGCTGCTTTCGAACTGGCATGGATTCGCCAGTAATCATCGACTCATTGACGTCTGACTCGCCTTCTTCCACCTCACCGTCGGCGGGAATACTTGCGCCCGGGCGGACCAAAAGCAGGTTGTCCATGCGTAGCTCGCACACCGTCACTACTTTCGTGCTGCCGTCAGGAAGGATGAGCTCAGCGGTGTCGGGCATTAGTTTGGCCAACTCATCCAGCGCACTTGATGCCTGGCGTACGCTGCGCATTTCGATCCAGTGACCCAACAGCATCACATCGATTAGCGTGACCAACTCCCAGAAGAAACCGGCACCTGTGGGGATAAAGAGGGTCGCCACACTATAGGCGAGAGCCACACCGATTGCCAGGGAGATCAATGTCATCATGCCAGGTTGCCGATTGCGCAACTCCGGCACGCTCATTTGCAGGAAGGGTAAGCCGCCATATAGGAAAACGACCACGGAAAATATCGGTGTGATCCACTGGCTGCCTGGAAATGTGGGAGCGGTGAAGCCCAGCCAGCCCTGCAGCGTAGGACTGAAGATCAATGCTGGAATAGACAGAATCAGGCTAACCCAAAACCGGTTACGAAACATTTGCTCGTGGCCGGTGTGGTCCACATGGGTGCCGTGCTCAGGGCCATGACGGGCATGG
The DNA here is from genome assembly GCA_030605795.1 of Anaerolineae bacterium. Lineage (GTDB taxonomy): Bacteria > Chloroflexota > Anaerolineae > Anaerolineales > E44-bin32 > DUEZ01. The sequence continues at coordinate 33,816 of JAUWHR010000093.1, forward strand.
TCCTCGCGCGGATCATGGCTAGAACCATGACCGGCGTAATGAGCATCATCGTGATGCTGATGGTTATCGTGGCTATTGTGGGGTTGGTGATTGTGGATAGTGTGGGGATTCTCCTTTTTCATGTCGGTTTTTTCCTCGACTACATGCTATCTTGGTAACAGCATATTCCAACCTGGTTAATAATCAAGCCTGACTTGGTTGGTGTTCAATTGATCGGCTATCGCCTTCTCCTCGGAAAACCGGCCCTTGACTCGACGGTGGGCTAATAAGGGTAAAACCCAACGATCCAGACCCCACCAACCCGCCGTTCTCCAGGCGAGAACCAACGTGGCAGCAAGGGTCAGGAGGATGGGGTTGATGCTTACTGTTCCAGCGAGTAAGTAGTTCATGTTCATGAAACCACCGAAAAAAGCTGCGATGCCGGTGAAAACACCCAGAAATAAAGCGATACCAACAAGGACCTCACCCCAGGTTACCAAGTAACTCCAGAATTCGGCGTTAGGTAGCACCAGTCTTTCCAAGAACCATGCGTACCAACCCTGCACATCCGGGTGCTCGCCACCCGTCTTAGTCAGTGCGCCGGAGACGAAGCCACTAATGGCTACGCCGGCTTTACTGCCGATCCATACCGGATTGTTCAGCTTGCTCCAACCTGCCTGCAGCCACTGCCATCCAACGTAAAGGCGCATAAACAGCCATATCCATGCCCAGCGAACCTCATTGAATAGACTTCTGGCGAATGGCGATCCCGAAATACTTTCAACAAAGCGTTTTTGTATGATTGTGTTCCCTAGCTCACTCATGGCCGTGCTCCTTTTAATTTATTGGAGTTGTTTCATCTACTGGCGTATTGTGCGTCATTCGTTCACTATTATTCTTTCGCACTCCTCGAAGCGGTCGCTTGAGCTAGTCCACCAGGTTAAGGCGCATTTCATCGAACTCAGCCTTTGAAACCTCGCCGCGGGCATAGCGTCGCTTGAGAATCTCCTGTGGCGACTGCGAAAGGTCATTGCGCCCTTCGCTGGAGTGTGATGACGAGCTACCCACTACCTTTGGGAAAATCCTACCCAACACCCACACGGCTAAAGCGATTATCGCCACCCAGAAAACAGTCATCAATATGAGGCCAAATCCTCCAAACCCGAAACCCATCATGGTGTTCACCTACCTTTATTTGTATTAAGTCACGAGGTAGCTACTTTCTATCCATCGTGCTGGCATAAGAATAGCCTGCCATCATGACAGGCTATTGAAGCTTTTATAAAGGTTAGATGACAAATTTAATACGTCAGGGAGCTTGAGGGAGGGTAAAAGTGAAGGTGCTGCCCTGATTAGGGCCATGGCTCTCAGCACTGATGTGCCCTCCGTGAGCCTCTACGAGGTGTTTAGCGATCGTCAGGCCGATTCCGCTGCCGCCGCCGGATCTCGAGCGTGATTTATCCACCCGGTAAAAGCGGTCGAAGATGTGGGGTAAATGCTCAGGCGAGATGCCGATACCGCTATCCTGCACGGCGACGATAACCTCTCGACCCTCGCACCGTGCCTGGACTGTCACCTTGCCCCCCGAGGGCGTGTACTGTAAAGCGTTGCCCAGTAAGTTGAGCAGCACCTGGATGATTCGGTCGGGGTCAGCCCGGATAGGAGGTATATCGGCGGAGACTTTGATGTGAAGATTGACGTCTTTATCCCCGAACTGGGGGCGCAAGCGATCTGCGGCGATGTGGATCAGCTTGGCCGGGGAAACGGATCTGAGGTCAAGAGAGATCTGACCAGCCTCGGCGCGGGACAGTTCCTGGAGGTCATGAATCAACCGCTGGAGCCGGGCGACTTCGCGCTGGACGTCCACGTAAGTGGACGGCTCAGACGGCAATACACCATCAACCAACCCCTCCATGATGCTTTTAATGCTGCTGAGGGGGGTGCGCAACTCATGGGCTACGTCACCAATCAGCTCCAGACGACGCCGTTCTGTCTGCTCCAGGGTCGTGGCCATACGGTTAAAGGTCTGCGCCAATGCTCCTAATTCGTCCTCGCTGGAGACCTGGACCCGTTCATGGAATTCACCGGCGGCAATACGCTGGCTGGCAAACATAATTTGCCGGATGGGATCGATGATCCGTCGAGCGACGAAAGAACTCGTGATCAGGGCCGCCAGGGAAGCAGCCACGGCAGCCACGGTCATAATTTCGTTGACCGCAGCTAGGAAGTTTTCACGCAGGTCGGCTGCCAGGGCCGGATTGTCACCTAGCAGGGATTCCATAAGGGCGACGTGATGTTGCAGGGCCGTGGGGGCGTGAAACTTGGCAGTTCCGGCGAGGACTACAACTCCTACCACCACGATAACAAGGTAGGAGAGAAAAAGCTTGTATCCTAATCGTTGCTGGATAGCTGTCAGTAAATTCATGTGAGTTCATCCTCAAAGCGATAGCCGGCGCCACGCACGGTGACAATCAATGTAGGGTTCCCAGGGTCATCCTCCATCTTCTTACGGATGCGCCCGATGTGGACATCCACAACCCGTTCGTCTCCGTAATAGTTATGCCCCCACACCTGTTCGATGAGTTGCTCCCTACTCAGAACCAAACCCCGATGACGGGCGAGAACATGTAGAATCTCAAACTCGATGGTGGTCAGCTCGATAAGTTCATCATCCTTCCAGATCTTGTGTGCATTAAGATCGATATGCAGACGGCGGAAGGACAGAGCCGGTTCGGAAATGATACCGCCTCGTCCCCGACGCAGAATGGCCTTGACTCTAGCGACCAATTCCCTGGGGCTGAACGGCTTGGTCAGATAATCATCCGCGCCTACACTCAATCCCACGATCTTGTCAGTTTCGTCGGCTTTGGCTGTCAGCATCAAGACGTACACGTCGGATTCCTTATGTAGGGTGCGGAGCACCTCAATACCATCCATATCGGGCAACATAATGTCCAATATTACTAAATCCGGTCGGAAGGAGCGGGCTGCTTTGAGGGCGCTGGGCCCATCGGTGGCAGCATGAACAGTGTAGCCTTCGTTCTCCAAGTATGCCCGTACCGTTTTGACGATAGCTGGCTCGTCATCGACTACCAGAATTGTGGCGTAGCTCATATCCCTCTCCATAATAAGCAATCGGCAGTAAATGGTTAAACTAGGTGCTCATCGGCGCTCAGTGTGATTGAGGTATGCTTGTCTTCGAGCCCCCAGCATTCGTCCTGGGATTAATGCATTCTTGAGAAGGTGTATAAGCGACAGATCAAATTTCAATGTCTAGAAAAGAGCGAATGATAAATCCGACGAATAAGCTCAACGCTGCCACACCAAGACTAAGCCCAGCCATCTCAAAGAAGCGTCTCTTAAACGAAACGTCCTTGGCAACGGAGATGTAGTAATTGAAGAAAGCGATAATCAAGATCGCAGCGGATAATGTACAACCCAAACAAACATAGAAGTTCTCCAGCACCAGATATGGCAGGATAAGAATAAGCACGGTCACGACATACGTTCCGCCGGTATAGATTGAAGCCTTTACCGGGTTCTTGGTGGTCTCTTCAGACTTTGTGGAGAGGTATTCCGATGCTCCCATGGATAAGGCCGCGGCGATGCCGGTAATTGAACCTGTCAGGGCGATCAGTTTGGTGTCTTGGAGGGCAAAAGTAAAGCCGGCAAGGGCTCCGGTCAGTTCCACGAGTGCATCATTAAGGCCTAACACAATAGATCCTATATAACGGAGCCGTTCTTCATCCAGCAGTTTGATCAAAGCGTTCTCATGCTCGTTTTCATCGCGAATAATGGCCTCAGCTTGGTGGATCATCACTCGCAGTTGTTCGTAATTGTCCTGAGCGTTTTCCTCACCCCTCTCCATAAGCTTGATACCGAAAGTGAAGCCGAAGATACGACTGATCAAGTAATACTTCCAGATCATAAAATTGTCGGGTTTAACATCCTTCTGGGTATAAGTTCGCCAGTCTTGATAGTGTCTGAGCTCATCATCGGCAATCTTTTCCAGAATCTGCCTGTCTTCAGATGATTTGACCGTCCTGGCCAACATTTTATAGATGTGATGTTCGGTAATTTCATTTTTCTGGTAAACCAACAGTTGCTCTCGCAACTCATTGCTAATATCCACTTTTTTGTCTCCTTCGATGGGGTATCTAGAAACCTCGGGTGATTGGCCATACAAATCCTGAAGCTGAGTGTACCTCTTTCAAAAGGTGACCGGCACTTTGGAAGTGCCGGTCACCTATGTCAATACCAACCTAGATCAAGATGCTCTACTTGTAACATTTCATATTCTCCAAAAGCATTACAGAGTACTTACAGAATGATTTGATTAACTGAAGGACACTCTACATTTCTCTCCCCTGCTAATTTACATCTCCCTCTTCGCCTTCTACTCCACTACACCGCCCGTCTTGATGAGCCGGGTAAAACGAGCGCCAAGCTGCTTGCCCTTCCTCAGGTTTTCCTCTGTTGGACCGCCGATAAACTCCAAAGTGTCAACCATCTCCCATTTGAGTGGCTCGATGATCCGCTTGAGATGCTTTTTAGCGCCTTGGTCAAGTCGACGATGGCCTTTTTTTTCATTGTCGGTCAAGTAGGAGTTGTAAGAAACACCTTCATCAGTGATAGGCTATAGCCCCTCGAATAGGTCTGTTGTGCGGTCGTTAACGCCGATCCAGTAAATATCAGGTTTGATCTCGATGGGAAGCATGATTCCTCATGCTCTATTCGAGTAGTCGCTTTTGGCCGGTTAATGATTGAATGTCGGTGATGTTTTGACTTGCCTCCAAGCAACCAAGGTATTTGCCAGCGGAGTCACGCAGCGCGTAATACTCGATTAGGACCTTTTGCTGCTCATCATCTGGGCCGATGGGAAGATCAATCCAAAAGCGCGCCTTTTCCCTGCTCCCCGCTTTCATTTCCTGCAGAATTGTTTCGACCTTGTCGAGACTTCTTTTGGGGTGGCAATTACGAACATCTCGGCCAACAACCCCAGTTGGTCTCTTGAATATTCTTGTTTCGTGTTTATTCCATGCCAACACCTTGTCATTCTCGTCAACAACCGAGAATTCAATAGGTATTGTTTCGAGAACTGCTTCGAGTACATTCTCGGGTAGTTTTCCTATCATCTTTCTTTTCTCCTGTATGGAGCCTTAGCTAATATTCGATGTGTCAGCTTCGTGAAAATCTGGGATGCTTATGGGTCCACCCCTGGGTTCCATACCTCCCAGACTTTCCCCACCAAGTCCGGCCCAGGCTTGAGGGTCGGTTTGCCTGGCTGCCAACCAGACGGTGTGACCTCGCCGGTGGATCGGACATGCTGGTAAGCCTTTAACTGGCGGATCAATTCATCCGGATTGCGCCCCACTGGTGGAGTGAGTACTTCCATAGCTTGAACGATCCCATCGGGATCGATGATGAAGCGTCCCCGGATGTCAACTCCTGCTTCAGCATCGTATACACCATACTCGGTGCCAATGCGCCCGCCAGGGTCGGATAGCATGGGATAGGGGATGCCGCCATCAACCATCTTAGATAGCTCAACCTCGTTCCATACCTTATGGGTAAATTTACTATCGGTGTTAATCGATAATACTTCGGCGCCCAATTTCTTCAACTCTGGATACTTGACGGCAACTGCCGACAGCTCCGTCGGTCAAACGAAGGTGAAATCGCCGGGGTAAAAACAGAGAATTACCCATTGGCCCTTATAGTCTGAGAGTTTAATCGTCTTGAAGCCCCCATCCACGTAGGCATTCGTCTCAAAATCAGGAGCTGGTTTGCCAACTTGAATGTTCATTTCTTAAACCTCCTTTTGTACTTGCGTATCCATCATAGCCTAGAATTCCTGATACTTGTCCTTGGGTAAACCGCAGACAGGGCACTTCTCTGGGGCCTCATCGATTACAGTAGGGCGCAGACAGGACAGACAAAAACCGGTGCAGATTCGATGTCCTTGCCTGCTATTATCGCCTCTCTGGCTTTGGTGTACATGACCTCATGGATCTTCTCAGCTTTTAGGGCATAGTAAAATCTGCGGATCGCACCCTATTCGGGCCGCAGGTTGATACCCATCGTTTGCAGCACGCCCGCCGTCATCGGGATGGCAACCACTGGGCGGTGGGGTGGCTTAGGTTCTCCTACAGCATCATCGCCAGCCGGCGCAGATGGGTCTTCTCCTCGCGGATGACGCCGGAGATGGCGTCCCGATCGGCCTTGCCCACCATCTCGCGCAGGTCGTAGAAGAACAGCAACGTGTCCTTCTCGAAGCCCATTGCCGCTCGCAGCGCCATCTCCCGGTCCTGGGCCTGCTCGGCCAGGGCCAATGCCTTATCCGGCCCGGCGAAGAAAGCATTATCGAGCGCGGCCTGGAGGTAGGCCTGGTACTCGTCGTACATAGCTGTGGGCAGTTTAGGGGCTAGTTTCACCCCGCCCAGCATCTTTTGGAACACAAGGTAGTGTCCCCGCTCCTGCGCGGCTAGGTCCTCGAAAAGCACCTTCATTTTGGGGTCGGCGCTCTTGACGGCCACGGCATTGTAAAATGTCTCGCCGTTCTTCTCGATCTCCATCGCCATTTCGAGTGCTTCGGCAGCGGTGAAAACAGCCATCCTTTCTTCCTCCTTTTTTAGTGAGGACGCAGACTCACACAGATAAGACCAAGAATCAACCCCTATCTGCGTGCATCTGCGTCCTATGGGCTAAATCAGCCTGATCTCCTTGCTGCTCTCCCACAGCCCATGAATATTGCAAAGGGCTAGAGCATGCAGCGTGCCCGGTTTGCTGATCTTCAATGATGTAGTCAACGCGTGGTGCGTGTAGACGGGTCCCTGATTCGGGCCGGCGCCAGATTCGCCGTGGGCGTTAAACTCAAAGTGCCCTACGTCGTAGGTGAACTTATCACCTTCTGGGTGAAAGTAGAGGCTAATCCAGCGGATGTGGTGTTCGGTGGTATTGGGATGAGCAATCTCCTTCCCCAGTCCAACCTTCACCTTAAAGATCTCGTCTGCATTCACCCGGTCCGGGCACTCGATGACTGGAACGTGCTTCTCTTTCTTCCAGTCGGCCTCTTGAATCCGGTCACCTAATTTTGAGACGGACATAATTATTTCCTCTCTTTCATCAACTCAATATCCTCAACCAGAGCTTGAAGGTCCTCCTCGTGGGTGATCTCGTCTGTGAGGATCGAAAGAACGATCTCATATGTCACCGGGTCGGCATCTTTGGTGAGTTCGGTTAATTGTTGGTAGACATCGATGGCGCATTGTTCGCCTTTGATGTTCTGTTCCAACAACACCTCCACGTAAGGGTCTTCGGGGACCTCGTACCCGCAGTTGGTCATCTTATACCAATCTTCGGGCTTGTGGAGGGGTGTGCCGCCAAGTTGGATTATCCTATCCGCTAGCAACTCCGCGTGCCCCAGTTCTTCAGTGGCATGCTCCATGAGTTCGGTGACTACGTCCCCTCTCATAGGACCCTTGGCCACTTTGGCTCCTACCCAGTACTGGTAGTATGCCAGCCACTCGTCTGCCAGAGCCTTGTTGAGCATATCGAGAAGATTGTCCACGTCTATGCCTACGATTGCTCTTCCTTTTGTGCCCATGTTTACTTTACCTCCTTTTATTGATATCCGGATTCGTCTATGGTGCAGATCTTACTTTAGCGCAGTAATAATCGTACGGCAGAAAGCGGGTAGGTCGCTAGGAACACGTGATGTAATCAGGTTCCCATCCTGAATAACTTCTTCATCCACGTAAATGGCCCCCGCGTTGATAACATCGTCCTTGATTGCCGGCACGCATGTGGCGCGTTTGCCCTTCATGATACCGGCTGAGACGAGCACCCATGCAGCGTGGCAGATTGCGGCTATAATACCACCTCGTTCAGATACGCCTCTAACAAGGTCGATCATCGCTTGATGTCGGCGCATCCGATCGGGCGCATAACCACCCGGCACGATTAGGGCATCAAAATCTTCGGCGGATACATCGTCGGCTGTGGCATCCACCGTTACTGGATAGCCAAGTTTGCTGTGGTATTGCTCAACTCCTGGCATCCCTATTACAACGACCTCCGCGCCGGCTTCGCGCATGCGTAAGAGCGGGTACCACAATTCAAGTTCTTGGTAGTTATCCTCAGCTAGAATTGCTATGCGTTTTCCCTTCAACTCCATATAAACCTCCTCACCTGATTTGAGACTCTCTTATTTTAATCCACCAACCGGAACTTTTCCCGCTTCGCGTTGCAAATCGGACACTCGTCAGGGGCTTCGTGCTCGGCCACATAGCCACAAATCTCACAGACATGATAGTCGTGGCTCTCTCCCCGTAGCATGGCATTCAGCGCGTTTTTGTAGAGTGTAGCGTGGCCCTCTTCTACATCTCTCGCCTGGCTGAACGTTATTGCAGCTGCGCGCTCGCCTTCACCCTCTGCCTCACGGATGAATTGGGGGTAGTAGACTTGGTTGGCGACCATTTCCCGATCGAAGGAACTGCGCATGTTTTCTTCAGTGCCCTGCACCACTACCTCGCCGAGCAAATGTAGGTGACGAGCAGTGTGCACCCCCTCAGCGGCAGCCACTGCTCGGAAGAGCTTTGCGACTTGCGGAAACTCTTCCTCATCGGCCTTGCGCGCGAAAGCTAATAAGCGGTGGTATGCCTTGGCCTCACCAACGAAGGCTTCATAGAGATTGCGCTGTGTCAATTCTCCCATTTCGGAGCACCTCACAATGTGCAAATCCAGACAAAAGTATCGCGCCAATTTTCAATAAGGCTGCCCTATATTCAAACTATTCCGTGATTTCTATGCCCCTCTCCACTCCTCGAGGGGAAAATTTTTCAGTGCACTCATCCTCCTCAAACATGCGCGTTTATCTTCTACTATAATGATCGATTGAAACCATTCACGTAAGCGAACTCCTCCAGGAGCAGACGCTCAGGTCGATTTTTCTCTGACTCCGCCTGTTTATCAGAAAGGAGGGAACTTATGGTTTCAGCATGTTTGCCGACAATAACCAGGGTTATTACCGTCATCTCATCGGGAATGCCGAGGATTTCCTTGACCGCATCTTCCTTGTATCCGGCTATCGGATGCGCCACAAGCCCCAGTTCGGTTGCCCTGAGCATGATGAAAGCTGTTGCTATACCTGTATCAAAAAGGTAATACTCTCTACCTTTGATGAGGCAATCAAGATCTTTCCTGCTGAATGCGACGATGATCATTGGTGCATCTTGCACCCACTCATTTCCTTTTGACATGGCATTATGCAGCTGTTCTAATTTTTCAGGCGCATAGACGAAGATGAACCTCCATGGCTGATTATTGAAGCAGGAAGGGGCCAATTGAGCGCTCCCGGCCAATTCCTTGATGAGTTCTTCCGTAATTTCTACCGGCTCTAGTGAACGATATGCTCTTCTTGAATGTGTGGCTTGTTTTACGTCCATTGGATTTGTCCCCTTTTATACGCTTATGTCATCCTGTAACCGCTTTTCACCTTCGAGTTTCCTGATATCTGTGATGTCTTGGGTCACCTCCAGGGTGCCCAGGTACTCTCCGTTTTTATTGTGGACGGGGAAGTAGCGGATGTGAACGAACTTACCCTGAAGGTTAATCCAGAATTCGGCCACTTCCCGGCGACCGTTTCGGAAATCATCGATTATTTGGTTGACAACATGGACGCTTTTTTGGGGATGGCACAATTGGACAAGTCTTCCGATAACAGCTTTCGTTCGGGGAAAAATCCTTTCCTCGCTCTGGTTATAGTATCTGACTTTGTCCTCACTGTCTACGAAGCTGATGTCAACCGGTAGGCTATTTAGAATACCCTCAAGCTCTTCTTCAGATAAGGTTCCGGTCTCAAAAGCCACCTGGCCTTTCACCCCAGGCTCGGTCACTATTGCTTCTCTTTCATCGATAGCTATCCTCGCCCCTTCAGGGGTGAAGCAGCAATAACCCAACTCGTCGAACTGCTGTCTTATTTCCTTCCATTCTTCCTCGGTAAAAATCCTAAGGGAAGTAGGAAACAGGATGCTGTTCTCTTTGGGGAAGTGGTTCATGAGTAGTTCGGCCAAAGAGAATGCCACTTCCTCTAGCTGTTGAGTAAAGTTTTTAAAATCCAAACTCTCGTGCTCATCCACGAGCTTATAGAGACTCTTCTTCACTTCTCTTATCTGGTTATGCTCCATCCACATAATCGCCGGGGGCTGCTTGACACCATGTTTCTCGAGGTAAGGAAAGAGAACGTTCTCCTCCCTCACATAATGGCTTTCCGACTCTTTGAAATGCCCCGTAATGTGTTTAAGCTGCTCTAGACTTTCAGAATCAATATCACTTGCATCCCGTAATTTTTTCACAATGTCTTTCAGTTCAGAGGCAAATTGGAGGATTATTTGATGCTCTTCCATGAGGATGTGGATTGGGTGGCCTTTGGGTGCTATAGGTTTTTCTCTCTCTAAGGACTCTCTAAAGACAGCCAGGTGGACTTCACAAAGCTGTTGGATCTCTTCCCTTGGCATTCCTTCGTTTATTAGTTCCTCTTCTGCCATGGCTATCTCGACAGGGGAGACACCCTCAAGTACTTTCTTCAATCTATCTTTCACTGCCTCTGGGTCGTCACCTTTATGTAGACTCTTTATTAACTCCTTCAGTTTTTCTTTTCTGTCTGTGTTAATCGTTTCATTCATTGTTCATCTCCATGAATAATCTTGGGTATTGTGTTGGGGCATTAATATCGTTCGGTAAGCTAAATCACAGCAACGCCTCTAACTCCTCTGGTTGGGTGACTGGAGGGCGGCAGGTAAAATCAACGCAGACGTATGCTGTGGCGCGGTTGGCGATCTGGTCACGATCCCGCAACAGCGGAACGACGGGTGTTTCCTGGCCAGGGTCGCCGAGTGCCATGATCTGATGAGGACGGTAGCCCGTGGTACATACGTCCAGCAGGGCGCCGGTGTCGGCTGCGTTGGGATCGCCCACGATAGCGACCTCGCGAGGGGAGGCGAGAGCATGCTCCAATGCTATTAGCCATTGAGAGAATGCGAGTGGATGTTGTGCCAACAGCGGCTGTATTTGGCTCAGACTCCGGTGAGCCAACTCAGTATAACGTGGTTCACTAGCCAGCCCTGCCAAGCGCAGTAATACAAATGCAGCCATGGCATTGCCAGAGGGAATAGCATTATCCTGTAAGTCCCTGGGTCGAGCGATCAATTTCTCGTGGTCATCGCTAGTGTCGAAGAAACCACCTTCAGGAGACCCAAAATGTCCAATCATTTCTTCTGCCAGATCCCGGGCGGCCAGGAACCAACGCGGATGAAAGGTGACTTGATAAAGCTCGAGCAAGCCCTCAATGAGGTGAGTGTAATCTTCTAGGTATCCGTTGAGTTTGGCTTCCCCTGCTTTCCATGTGTGCCATAAGCGGCCGTTAGATTTTTGGAGTTCGCGTAGTAGAAAATCAGCGTTGTGTTCAGCGATTTGACGGTAGTCATCACGGTTCAGGACCCGCGCTGCTTCGGAAAAAGCTGCCAGCATCAATCCGTTCCAAGAGGTCAGGATCTTCTCGTCGCGCCCTGGGTGCACTCGCGGTTGACGAGCTATTAACAACTTACGACGGGCCTCGGATAATTCTGTGCGTTGGTCAAGTCCGCAGACAAGCTTTAGAATGTTCAGATCTCCAAAGCCGTGAGTTTGGTCCGTCGAAGTGTTGCCCTCCTCCGTGACCCCATACGCAGCCATAAAAGTCTTCGCTTTTACGCCTAACAGGCCACGGATTTCAGCCGCTGTCCAGAGATAGAACTTGCCCTCCTTGCCCTCACTATCGGCATCCTGGGTGGAGTAAAATCCACCTCCCGGATCTGTCATCTCTCGTATGACGTAATCAAGGATTTCTTCCGTGATAGTACGGAAAAACGCATCACCGGTTACCTGCCAGGCGTGCAGGTAGACGCGTGCTAACAGAGCGTTGTCATATAGCATCTTTTCAAAGTGGGGTACCAACCAGAGACCGTCAATAGAGTAGCGATGGAATCCGCCGCCTAATTGATCGTATATTCCTCCACGGGCCATTGCCTCTAGAGCCATGGTCACCATGTGCTGGGCCCGGGTGTCGCCGGTGGTGTGGTGATAGCGAAGCAGGAATTCGAGAGCCATTGGTTGGGGGAATTTGGGTCCTTCACCCCACCCACCTTGTTTGTGGTCGAAGTGTTGCAGTAGGGTCTGGAAAGCAGATGTCAGTGTTGCACTGTTTAAGGAATCGGCTTGTCTTTCACCAATCTCGCTCTGTAATTCGATAGTTGTGGTCAGTCGGTTGCTGCTTTCGATGATTTGCTGGCGACGATTCTGCCAGGCTTCGGCCACGGCCAACAGTACATCTGTGAATGCGGGTATTCCGAAACGCGGCGTCGGCGGGAAATAAGTGCCGCCGTAGAATGGGTGCCCATCGGGTGTGAGGAACACCGACATTGGCCAACCACCGTTTCCGGTCATCGTTTGCACGGCGTTCATATAAATGCGATCCAGGTCTGGTCGCTCCTCACGGTCTACCTTGATGTTGATGAAGTGCTTATTCAGGATTGCCGCTACCTTCTCGTCCTCAAAGGATTCGTGTGCCATCACATGACACCAATGACAGGCGGAGTAACCGATGCTGAGAAAGACCGGTTTGTTTTGAGACTTGGCTTTTCGCAGTGCCGGCTCACCCCAGGGGTACCAGTCAACGGGGTTGTCTGCGTGCTGGAGCAGGTAGGGACTGGTTTCTTGCGACAGCCGATTTAGCATGTTTATTTATTTTGCCTCGGGTAACTGGTTAAAGGATCATTCCAGCTTAGATAAAAAGCGTAACCGATGAATCCCGCGCTGTTCGGATGTACGTACCTACCGATCCGTACTCGTCGATCCAATCCTCGCGCAAGTCCGACGGTTTAATACCCATGATGTCCATGGTCATGTCGCAGGCGATGATATGGCCACCAAGTTCTTTATAATCGGTCATTAATTTCTCTAGCGATGCCACGTTGGATTTCTTCATGCGCCGTCTAATCATCCATTTACCAAGACCAAACATGTGCATCGTGGAGAGAGGACCTTTTTCTAACCCCCCCTTTTGCAGACGCTGGAGTCCCCAAAAGGTGAAGAAAATCGAGGCCTCCATTCCCATTGACAGGGCCCCATTAGCGATGATAAGCGCGCTGTAAAGCTTGTCCATGTCACCGCTGTGCAGGACGATGGTCACTCGATCAGCTGTCGTGTTGTTCTGGTTCATTTGCCTTGCCAGCTCTCTCGTTGGGATAAATATAAAGTAAATAGGAAAATTAGTTTCAACGACGAATACGGATTGTCCAGTCGTTATCCGAGCCTTCAACGCTCAATAGCTCCAGCTCAAGTGCCTCGACCGCCATCGGAATCTCTTTTTTCGAAGAGGGATGTGTGCCGATCACCTCAATCACGTCGCCCAGCGCGGCCTTGCGCAACGCTTTGCGTGTCTCGACTAGCGGTACAGGGCAGGTTTCCCCCCGCACATCTACCTTGAACTCTGCCATCCTTCCACCTCACTCTTCAAACTCTACTATTACCTGTGTCACGTCCCACAGAGGCTCGATTTTTTCAATGATTTCCTCATGGATATTTGGAGCAAATTGATGGTTGTCAGGAAGCTTGAGGGCGACGTTCACTATCCCATCAGCTACCTTGATTTCTTTGACAAGTTTTGTGCGTACCAGGTCAAGCCCGACCAGTGGGTTCATGACCCGCTTTAGCCGCTTGCGTACCACCTCAACCGTCGTGGGCACACGCTCTTTTATGAGCCCATGACGCTCCTCGTAGTTCTGGATAGCCGCCTGCAGCCCGTCCACGGCCAAAATGGAACAATGGGTCTTGATCGGTGGTAGTCCTCCTAAAGCCTCTGAAGCCTGTCTCCAGGTGATTGCCTTGGCCTCTTCCAACGTCTTACCTTTGGCCATCTCGGTGATAATTGAGCCGGTGGCAATGTTGGAAGCGCAGCCATAAGACTCGAATTTAATATCGGTGATACGGTGAGATTTTTCATCCACCTTTAGGTACAAGGCCACCATATCGCCACAGGCTGGGCTGCCTTCAATGGACTTGGCATCGGGTTCTTCAATACGCCCTACGTTGTGTGGGTGTCGGAAATGCTCCATCACGATCTCGCTGTATGGGAAGTCAGGCATAGCTACAACTCCTTTCCCAATGGGCTGATTGCCCGTAGTTGCTCGATGACATCTGCGATGACATCGGCCACTGCGTCAACGTCACCGGATTTGTTGTAACGACCGAAAGTGAAGCGCACTGAGCCATGTGCCCGTTCGTGATTGCCCCCAATGCCCAGAATGACGTGACTAGCCTCTAATGAGCGGCTAAAGCAGGCCGAGCCGGTGCTGACGGCGAAGCCTTTCATGTCTAGATGCAGTAAGATCGACTCGCCCTCGACGAAGCGGAACGATACGTTGACGTTGTGGGGCAGCCGTAATGTGGGGTGGCCATTGAGTTGTGAGTGGGGAATCTGTAACAGCCGTTCGATCAATCTATCGCGCATCTGCTCTAGCCGGGCAGTTTCTTCAGGAGTGGTCAATTCCACCGCTTTGGCAAACCCAATCGCAGCCGGTATGTTTTCTTCGCCAGCCCGTAGGTTGAATTCCTGAAAGCCACCGTCCATCCACTTGTTCAAAGGAGTTCCCTTACGTACGTACAACCCACCGACACCTTTAGGACCATGGATCAGGTGGGCTGTAACTGTCATTAGATCGACTGGTACCTCTTGCACCTCAATCGGCACACGAGGAAAGGTGTGGGTTGCATCTGTGTGGAAGAGCACACCCCTGTCCTTACAGATTTGGGCAATGGAAACCAGGTCTTGCAAGGTACCAATCTCCTGATTGGCTGCTTGAATCGAGACCAGAATGGTCTCTGGGATGATAGCATCACGCAGTTGATCCAGATCCAATCGTCCAAACTCATCAACGTCGAGATAGGTCACTTGAAAGCCTTGCTTTTCCAAGGTCCGAGCGCTATGTAGCACGGGAAAATCTTCAACACGCGAAGTGATAATATGTTTGCCCTTCTTTTCACCCAGTGCCAGAGCTACTCCTTTGATTGCGATGTTGCTTGACTCTGTGCTCCCAGAAGTGAACACAAATTCTTCTGGTGCGGCTCCCAAAGCCTTGGCAATCGTCGCCCGTGCTGCCCCGATGGCTTCCCTAGCCTCGATTCCAGCCGAGTAGCCGAACTGAGAGGTGGCAATTGCATAGGTCTTCAGAAAAAAAGGGGTCATGGCCTCGAGCACGCGCTCGTCCAACCGAGTGGTGGCTGCATTGTCCAGATAAATAAGTTCTCCAAACATACCCTTACCTGATTAGCTTGTTCTCAATTATTTTAGTATCGGTAAACTTAGTGCCATAACCGTCATCCCCATGTGGATAGTTACGACAATTTATCTATTTAAGCTATTTATACCATATTATTATTAATAAATAGTTAGATTAGCTTGAGCGTAGATCTTACTTTTGATTAACGGCTTTCGTTCGGGGAAAAATCCTTCGGGTTTGGTCCCGCGCTTCACTCCCCGGTTTCTTTACAGAATTTTATGAGCTGTTCTTACACGACCCAGTCCATCACCAACTAGAATTGGTGATACTTGTCCTTGGGTAAACCGCAGACAGGGCACTTATCTGGGGCTTCACCGGTTACCGTATGGCCGCAGACGGGACAGACAAATACCGGCGCAGACTCGATGTCATTGCCGGCAATTATCGACTCTCTGGCTTCGGTGTACATGACCTCATGGATCTTCTCAGCTTCTAGGGCATAGTAAAAGCTGCGGATCGCACCCTTTTCTTTCTGAAGCTTGGCTACAGCGTCAAATGCAGGGTACATTTCGGTGTTCTCATAGTTCTCACCACCAGAAGCTACTTCAAGGTTGGTGGCAGTGTCACCGATGCCGCTCAATTCCCGCAGTTGGTTGGTGGCGTGAACTCGCTCGGCATAAGAGATAGCACGGAACAGCCGCGCTACCTCAGGGTAGCCTTCCCTTTCCGCTTTGTCGGTAAAAATGGCGTATTTCATATGTGCCTGGCTTTCGCCGGCAAAAGCTGCTTCTAAGTTGGCTTTAGTCATCTCACGCATGGATATAACTCCTTCGTAGATAGTTTCTATCATGTAAAGTAAAAGGTTTGACCTGCAGTGGTGGCTGTTGTGTCAAGAATTGTGTGTAAATTGAGATTCTCCATCACGGCATTAAGTCTGGATTTGACAATCAGATCAGGCCATAACTTCCACTACGCCCAACGCTAATTTGATTTCTTCAGGTTCTTCCTCCAACATTTGCATG
>JAUWHR010000009.1 GCA_030605795.1 Anaerolineae bacterium
CATCTGGATGGCAACCACCATGCGTTCACCAGCGGAAGGCAAGCCGGAAAAGCTCACCGCCGCATCCCTCCGAACCAGCCTCACAACCATGGTCAGCATGCTCGTCGGTGGTGGAGTGATCACCTGGATTCTCATCACCGATGGCGTCCGGGATATCGCCTTCAGGCTGTCCAATGAATTACAGCCACTCTATCTAGAGCAAGTCGCGGGAATCTCGATTGAGGAGATCGGTATCCTGGGCGCCATTTTTTCCATTGCCATGATGTTCACCCCAATCATTTCTGGGAGGATCTCGGATAAATATGGCGAACGGGTGCCCATCACACTTGGATTCTCGATGGTGTTTGTGGCATTTATGATTTTCCTCCAGGTCAATGTCTTTGTGGGTTTTGCTATAACCTGGGCGATTTTCGGTTTTGGGGTGGGCTTATTGAGCCCAGCATACTCATCGTTAATATCTAAGGTGGTTCCACAGAAAATGCTGGGAACCTTCTCCGGCCTTCTCCAGAGCAGCATAGGATTGATATCCCTGCCTGCACCTTGGCTCGGCGCTCAGCTGTGGGAACGGTTCAGCCCACGGCTGCCGTTTATCATCACCGCCGCGTTTTCCATAATAACCATCATTCCAATATGGTTTAAATTCAAAGTGCCGGAAAAAGTAGCAGAGCCTCCCGGTATAGATGCTGATGATGCTGTTCCTACATCCGACGTTGGGATTTGAGGTGTCAGCGTAATCACCTGGGGGCAATGCCATAACACCACTTGCATCCTGGCTAAGAACCGAGACAATTGAAACCACCATGCTCAAATCAGGCCCGACCTGTCATGCCTGAAATGAAGCGCCGGTTGAAGAAGATCTGTACTCCTGCATTGTGGGTAAAATTATTGGTGAAGGAGATGTCTGGTGGAGGTGATCTCGGTCATTCCACGTCGCTTGGATGTCATCAACAAGTATAAAGAACAGGGAGGATACGTCGCCGCAGTTCTTCCCATCCACTACCCCCGTGCCCTCTTACGTGCGTTTAACGTCCTGCCTGTAGAGGTCTGGGGACCACCTCGGGTGGACACCAGCCACGGAGCAACTCACCTTCAACCTTACATTTGCTCTATCGTCCATAATACCCTTTCCTTCCTCCAGATGGGGGGGCTGGACATCACCGATGTGATCATCATCCCTCATGCCTGCGACTCTCTCCAGGGCTTGGGTAGCGTCTTATTGGACTTTGTGCCCCCCGACAAGCCCATTGTTCCTATTTATCTCCCGCGAGGGAGGCGTGAGAGCGATATCGTCTTTTTAACCAGAGAATTCTATGCTATCTACCAACGCTTAGAAGCGATCACCGGACGCGCTCCCTCGGATGCGGATCTCATGAAAAGTATCCGGCGTGAGGAAGGGGCGGACGAAGTTCTCATCAAACTTCACCAAAGCCATTCTTGTTTGCCCCTTACCGATATAGCCTTCTATCGTCTTATCCGCAGCCGCGAATATCTCCCTGCCGAGACGTTTATTGAACTAGCCCAAGCGGTACTTGCCAAGGACATCAAGAAACCTCGGGACGGTATTCCCATACTCCTTTCAGGCATCGTCCCCGAGCCGATGAGCCTTCTGGAGGCGATTTCCGAGATGGGGGCGATGGTCGTTGCCGACGATCTGGCCTGCTGCGGACGACGGCTTTACCCTCCCGGCAGAAGTGGGGATCCCCTCCGCCGCATGGCAGAAAGGATCATCTATGCCCCTCCCGACCCCACCAGGGGCAACCCCATCAGGGAACGTCGGGAACATCTCCTGCGGTTAATCGAGAACTCAGGAGCCAAAGGGGTTGTCTTCTACGATGTAAAATTCTGCGAGCCGGAGCTTTTCGATCTTCCTACCCTGCGCTGTGAGTTGCAGAAGGCGAAAGTGCCGTCGGTAACGGTAGAAGTGGACATCAACGACCCTCTCTCCCACCAAACCCTTACTCGAATCGAAGCGTTTCTGGAGATTTTAAATGAGCGTCGCTGATACGCTTCGTTATCATTGGAATGTCAACCTCCTCGGTCGGGCGGCCCTTCGGTGGCGAAGATGGCAAACAGAGTTGTTGGCAAAGACCGGCTCGGGCTGGAGAAGTGAAATCCTCACCCCACCGCTCAGGATCTCAGCATGGACTAAGGAACTGGTCGGCCGGCACTACCTGCAAGGAAATTTCGCTCACTTACACGACAAAGTGGCCTGGGTCACATCTGGAGCCCCCATTGAGTTCTTAAGGGCTCTTGATTTCTACGTCCTTTACCCCGAAAACCACGGGGCAATCTGCGGTGCGGCGCGCGTCGTGGTAGAAATCGCCTCCGAGGCAGAGAACGCTGGTTACTCACGCGACATTTGCTCCTATGCCCGCACCGACCTCGGAACCTTGATCTCGGGCAAGACCCCCGTGGGAAAGCTCCCCAAGCCCGACCTGCTATTGGCCTGCACCAACATCTGCCAGACCGTCCTGCACTGGTACCGGGTGTTGGCTCATCATTTTGAAGTTCCTCTCATCCTCATTGACACCCCGTTTATCTACACCCAGGTGTCGGATCACGCCCTGACGTTCGTCAAGCAACAATTGGAGGAAGCCATTCCCATGGCTGAAAAGGTGGCCGGCAAATCCCTCGACCAACGGAAACTCAAGCAGATCACCCGGCTGAGTCAGATGGCCACATATCTGTGGTTGGAATTGCTCGAACGATGCAAGCACCGTCCCACACCAATCTCTGTCTTTGACCAATTCACCCAAATGGCACCCATTGTGGAAATGCGCGGGGACGCAGTCACGGTGGATCTCTACAGCGCGATGCTCAAAGAGGTGAACGATCGTATCGCTCAGGGTATTGGGGTGGTTCCGAACGAAAAGAAGCGGCTGCTCTGGGATAACCTTCCCATTTGGTACCGGATGCGCTACTTGGCGGAATTTTTAGGACGACACGGTATCGTCATTACCGCCTCCACCTACACTAATGCGTGGGGAGAACTAGCAGACTTGATCAACCCTGAGCAGCCTCTCGTGTCGGCGTCCCGCACCCTCATCCACACCCTTCTCAACCGGGGAGCCGGTGATAAGCTGGCTACTATGAGGCGCATGATCGACGAATACAATCTGGACGGCGTCATCCTCCATTCCGACCGCTCCTGCAAGCCCTACTCAATTGGCCAGATCGACCAGCGGGATCGGCTGATCCGAGAATACGGCGTTCCAGCTCTCCTGTTAGAAGCAGATCATAATGACCCCCGCTCTTTCTCCGAAGAGCAGGTTGCTAACCGGTTGGACGCCTTCATAGAGATGTTGGGAGTTTAGCGATGTCCGGGATTAAGGCTCTGGGGATAGATGTTGGTTCCACTACTGTGAAGATCGTGGGTGTTGATACAGAGGGGAAGATGTGCTGGCACATTCTGGAGCAGGCCGAACCGCGCGTGGAAGACCAAGTGGAGCGGTTCCTGGATCACACCCGTCAAGTAGTCGGAACTCTAGACCGAATCCCGCTGGTGGCGACAGGCTATGGACGGGGTCTGGTTGAGCAGGCCACGCGCTCGGTAACAGAGATCACCTGCCATGCCAAAGGGGTATACCGGGAATTCGGACACGGTGGAACGCTGGTTGACATTGGTGGTCAGGATAGTAAGGTCATTGGTATTAGTCCAGAGGGGAAGGTGCTGGACTTTGTGATGAACGACAAGTGCGCGGCTGGAACAGGACGATTTCTTGAAAACACTGCCAGCCGTCTGAAGGTGCCGCTGGACCGCATGGGAGATGAGGCGCTATCGGTCGTAGAGGAGGTACCGATATCCAGCACTTGTACCGTTTTTGCTGAGTCGGAGGTCATTTCGCTCATCGCTCACGGGGTTCCTGTGGCATCCATCCTTCGAGGGCTTCATCGTTCTTTAATAAAACGTACCGTGGCTATGATCCGAACGGTCGGTATTGTGCCTCCCCTCATGCTCTCAGGTGGCGTGGTGCTGAACCCAGCCATTTGCCGATTGCTCGAGGAAGAGACCGGTGAGAAGGTAGTCCTCCCGCGTTACCCTCAACTCATGGGGGCTCACGGCGCGGCTCTGTTCGCCTTGGAAATCCTAAATGATGGATCACAAGTATCGTAAAGAGAATTCATGAGTGAACCGGAGTCCATGATATCCTGACCGCAAATCAAGAATCACTTTCGCACCTATGGGGAATCAACTCGCTTTGGTTTGCGAATACATCGAGTTGTGAATTTCTACTCCACTCACGACAACCGATTGTGTATCGCTAATGCCTCTCGCATCATTTCCTCGATAACATCAGCCACTGGCTTGACCTCGTGCACTAGTCCAATACCTTGGCTGCAAGCCAACACACCAAAGTCCACGTCGCCTTCTTCAAACATACGTCTTGTCCTCGTCCCAGCCATGACGGATAGTATCTCGTTCAGTCCTGCCTGGCTTGCCTCCAGCTCCGCCACCTTAATGGCTGCCGGGTTTTTCCACGCGCGGAGTGAGTTGTGCAACGAGCCAAGTATTGGCAGGGTGTCCTGCTCTGTCGCGGCGGAAAGCGCCTGTTTGAGGTTGTCATGAATGGGGCATTCGTCTGTCATCAGTAACCTCGTACCAATGGTGACCCCCTCCGCTCCCAAGGCCAGGGCCGCCAGCAGCCCCCGCCCATCGGCAATGCCACCTGCGGCCAGCACTGGCACCTCCAGGACGTCAGCGGCTCGGGGCACCAGGGTCATCGTCGTCAACCCCAATTCGCCAATATGGCCGCCTCCCTCACTGCCAAAAACAGTCACGGCGTCCACGCCAGCCCGCTGCGCACTGAGGGAATGCCGCACACTGACGCATTTGTGCATCGTTTTCACCCCGCTTACTTTTAGTCGCGCCAACAATTCCTCAGGGGGCCGATGGCCGCTGGTCTCAACCACCATCACCCCTTCCTCCAGGATGACCTCGACATAAAGCTCATTGTCAATAGACTGGAGCGCCGGAAATAGGGTCAGGTTGACGCCAAAGGGTTTGTCGGTAAGCGACTTGGCCCGGTGGATAGCTTGACGAAACTTATCCTGAGTGTCAAACATCGCTGAGGCCATCATACCTAATGCGCCGGCGTTGGATATTGCCGCCACGAACTCTGGGCCAGAGATGTGCATCATGCACCCCCCGACGATAGGGTATTGGATGTTTAATAAATCTGTTACCCGGGTTTTGAACATCGTTGAACACCTTTCGTGTTTTATTGACTTCGGATAACCCCTGTTGAGTATCCAGACAATGCCTGGGGTGCCTCAGACCTCGGAGGTCTTAGACATCTATTGATTCCTTTGGTGATGAAAGGAAACGATCTATTGTACTCCGGTGGACAAAAGAACGACCACCATAACTCCATGGCGAACGATCAACACGATCGTCATCCAGGTAAATAGTATTGCTCCTGGATTTTACTCCAAGAGAATACCTGAGTGGTGCTTCGAAAACCTCCACCGGGAACAGAGTATAATCACCACAACACTAGTGGTGTGTATTGTAAGTAGGGACGACTTGAAGGGTTTGACTGCAGACTCGATCTCCCCAACTCCAAAACATCTTTCTAGGCACAAGATTGTTACCGATGACGGAAAGATCATATTATCCAGTAGAGGCCATACCAGTGGCACTGACATCCCGTTCTCAGATAAACAATATAGCTATGAGGAGACAGTGAAGTGATCGACTTCAGTCTTACCGAGGAGCAGAGGGCGTGCCGAAAACTTGTTGGCGACTTCGCTCAAAAAGAAATCGCACCCATCGCCCATGAGCTTGATGAAGAGCAACGCCACAGCCCTGAAATCGTCAACAAATACTTCGAGATAGGTCTGCTCCACTATTTTGTACCAGAGGAGTATGGCGGGGCGGGGTTGGGTTCCTTGGATGGCTGTCTCTTCGGCGAGGAACTAGGCGCGGCTTGTGGTGGGGTAGCTGCAACTCTGGGAGGCAATATTTTAGGACTGACCCCATTTCAAATTGCAGGTAGTCCTGAGTTAAAGAAAGAGCTTCTGACCAAGCACTGCTCTGGACCTAAACTGGCCGCGTTCTGTCTCACTGAAGCAGATGCCGGGTCTGACGTTGCTTCCATACGGACCACGGCTCTTCGCCAGGGTGACGAGTATGTCATCAACGGCACCAAGCGTTTCATCTCCAACGGCGGCGTGGCCAGCCTCTATTCGGTTTTTGCTAGCGAAGATCCCTAACTTGGTCACAAGGGTATCTCGGCAGTCATGGTCCCAACTGACACCCCTGGCGTTTCCAGCGGCAAGAAAGAGAACAAGATGGGTCAGCGTACGACCGATACCCGCGAGGTGATTTTCGATAATGTCCATATCTCAATTCGCTATCGGCTCGGTGAGGGTAATGATGGCTTCAAGATCGCCATGATGACCCTCGACGAATCCCGACCTGGAATTGGTTCAGCGGCGGTGGGTATCGCCCGAGCGGCGATGGAAGTCGCCGCCGCATATGCCAAGGAACGGGTTCAGTTTGGAAAACCAATCGCTGCACAACAAGCCATACAGTTCATGCTGGCCGACATGGCGATAAAAGTTGATGCTGCGCGACTGCTTTGCTGGCATGCCGCCTGGCTCCACGATAATGGCTACCGCAGCCCTAAGGAATCAGCGATAGCAAAGTGCTTCGCCGGCGACATCGCCATGCAAGTGACTACCGACGCGGTTCAGGTGCTGGGAGGCTATGGGTACATGAAGGAGTACCCGGTTGAAAAATATATGCGCGACGCCAAGTTACATCAGCTATACGAGGGCACGAACCAGATCCAACGCTCTGTTATCGCTAGACATCTACTCGGCTAGACTGAGGTTTTTTGCTAGGCTCACTGGAAGATGATAAAGGGAAGCCAAGTATGAGTCGACCCCTGTGGTTCGTAGAATTATTAAAGAAAGTGTTTCCAAGTCGTTATCTGCTTGCTAGGACGACGAAAGTACCCATTGTTGGAGCTATCATCGATCATCTGCTCTTCGAGGGTGACGACCTGATGTATTTGCCAAGGAGCCAATCGATCAGAATCAACCAAGCGATCGATTTGCCGGGTGAAATGGTATTGCCGTCACAGGTTGTCGATCATTTCATCCAACAGGCCAGCGTCCACTGGATCATGGATGTCTGTATCTGTCGCCAGGCCAGTGGATGTAAGGATTACCCGATTGACAAAGGCTGCCTCTTCCTTGGTGAGGCAGCTTTGGGGATCAATCCCAAGCTTGGGCGCCGAGTAACGAAGGATGAGGCGCTGGAGCATGTCCAACAATGCCGCCAGGCCGGCTTGGTCCATCTTATCGGTCGTAACAAGTTGGATACAGTCTGGCTTGGTGTCGGTCCGGGAACCAAGCTGCTTACTATTTGTAACTGTTGTCCCTGCTGTTGTCTGTGGCGGGTACTACCCCATATTAAGCCTCAGATCGGCGCCAAGATCACCCGCATGCCGGGGGTTACCGTCACGGTTGGCGATGATTGTGTGGGTTGCGGAACGTGTACTGAGGGTGTGTGCTTTGTGGACAACATTCACTTGGTGAGGGACCGTGCGATCATAGGTGAGGCGTGCAGAGGTTGTGGTCGATGTGTTACCGTCTGTCCCGAGGGGGCGATTGAGATCACTATCGAGCGCAATGAATACGTAACGAAATCCATCGCCCGGATTTCCCCCTTGGTGGATATTTCTTAGCCAAACCACCACGGATAGGGGCGGTTCGCGAACCGCCCCTACTTCGGGTCTACCCTTTCGCCTCACCGGATAACGCGCACCCAAATCCTACATCGGCGCATTCTTTGAATATTCCTTACCCGCGCATTGGGTGGTACTTGTCCCTTTCCCACTTCAGGGGATTATCTACGATGTAGCGTCGGATGCGATCCAATTCATTATTGTCACGAATGATGTGTTCATAATAATTACGTTGCCAGAGAGACACGCCAGGTGTACCGCGCAATTGATTTACCTTGCGGGTGGATACAGATTTGAAGTTCTGGATGATTGCTCCTAATGAACCTCTTTGGGTTCCCTGCGGATTCCGCCGGGTTGAAGGAGGATTATCTGTTCCCAATGGATGTAAGGGCGAAGCATTAGCTGTTTCCTCCTGATTTAATCGGGAAACACCTTCAGCTAATGCTTCGCCCCTACCCTCCCCTGATAGGACTATGACACCATGGAGGTGATTGGGCATTACAACATACACATCGAGATCGACACCTTTAAAATGTTGAGGAATTAAATTCCAGAACGCTTCAACAATATGGCCAATTGGTGTCAAAATGATCTCTGTATTATTAACAATACCTAACATAGGCAGCCGATCTCTCGTACACACCGTCACGAAATACGCTCCGGGGTTGGAGTAATCGTATCCCTTCAGACGAATTGAACGGCGTTGAGGATAGCCGATTTTGAAGCTCATATCTGTCCCCCTGATAGAAAAATCATAACCTAATGCAAATACTCGTCGAAGAAATCAGCGATCGTGCGCGATATCTCAGGACGGCTGTGATTGATCTCGCCCCCAATCAGTGTAAAACAATGACCGGCGTTTTCAACTATCAGGAACACCTCGCCTGAGCCATGAGATGCCGGATCTCCAGCGGCTCACTGGCACTTGGGTCTCGTACGAGGGATAAAGCCCCCACCTCACAAGTTGAGACACATACTCCACAACCCATGCACGTGGATTGGTCCACCTCGACAACTTCCTCCTTCAGATCGAGCGTCCCGAAGGGGCAGGTCTCTACGCAAACGCCGCAACCGATACATAGGTCAACCTCGACGCGACACATATACCCTGAAGCTGCCAACATGGGGGTTCCATTGCGCATGGACTGCATCGCTGCGCAGCAGCAAGGGCAACAGTTGCATATGGCGTAGAAGCGACCGAACATGGCGTCCTTGAAAAAGGCATGATGCACATGGCCTCGGGCGTGTTCGCTCTCGAGGATTCCCTCTGCTTCCTTAGAGGTGATCCATCGAGCGCGCCGTGGGTGGTGCTCGATTATCAACTCAGCGAAGGGCTCTCCTATAACCAGGCAGACATCAAGCGGTAGACAGGGATTGGGGCGCGAGGTGCGGCAGGCGCACTCGAGTGCGACAATGTGGTCCGGATTCTTGAGGATGATGTCGCGGGCGAGAGCGTACGGGATCACCTGCTCTAGGTCTTGCAGGCAGATATCTTCGTTAACCGAAACTAGCTGGCGAGCGGCTTCTAATGTAACGACTTTGCCGTGGTAGGTGTCGGCAAAAGTGATCCGCTCCGGATCCTGGCTGGGTTTTGGCGAGAATAGCCAACTGAAGAGACGAACGAGCGGCTTTATCAACCATACCAGTGGATGTTCGCCGGTGCCGATCCGGATGTAGAGATAAAGCCAACGGCTATAGACATATCCATGAAGCAGGTCAAAGAGCGAGAAACCCGGCGTCTGTCGTGCTTCTTTTAGAAAAGCTCGAGTAGAAGGACTGAGCCAGCTGAGTTTCCTGCCGCGTTCCTTCTTTCTCACTTGTTTGTTCATGCGCGTTAATCACATTGCAGTCGTAGTCGACCAACTTCATCGCAGACCATATCTTTGACACTAATATACAATATGCTGACCCCGACCCCCAGTGACAAGCGTCCTAATGGTTAAGACCTGCCTGCTGACTGGTTTGAGTTAACCTAAAATGCGTACCGTTGCCCTACCATGAATGTAAATGGGAAAATCATTCTCTCCTGCTGGGACTGTGGTGTGAAGCAAAAGATGTGTAACGGAGGTCATTCCCGGGTTGGAGCAGGAGTAATGAAGGTTTCCCAGAACTGTGAAGGCTATATAAAAGATCTGATTCGTCTCTAATTTACCGAGGAACGGAGCGATCAGAGACCCCTGAAGACGTTCCCTAGAAAGAGCAGGATGTAGCCGGCGAGAAAGAACCAGACACTCCATTCAACCAGAAAAACCAACCTGCTAAAGGCGGACAGTACCCCGATAACAGTCAGGAATAAAGAGCCAAAAAAGACCCATTGCTTTGGCGGTGTCAATCTCATCCGGTCCCTCCTCCTTAAAAATATTCACGTCGCAGGAGTCTCACTTCCCTAATCAGGGTTCCCACCAAGCAATACCTCTGCGCGACCTTCGTTTTGGAAATCGTCAGGTCTCTATGATACAAGATAATCGAATGGCATGTGAAATCTGCACAATAAAACCTCAGGCATTGTCAATCCTAGGCCTTGCTGGCAAAACGTCTCCGAGTCTAGTTCGATTTCAACTAAAATTTTTATTGCGCTGGTTCAGAGTATGAGCAACAGAAGTAGTTTACAAAGCCGCGGGATCGGTAAGTACATGGACCAGGGCAACAAACGCCTGGATGACAGCCTTAATCATTTCAGGAACACCATGAAATGGTTGCGGTTCTGTGGCATCTGGCCGCCTCTCTACGATACGTAATGATGGATGGAGCTCAAATTGCGCAGCCGGCACACCTAGGGTCTCCCATACAAAGCGGGTGATCGTCTCCTGCCCCTCCAAACCCACCGCGGTAAACCGGCGGTCAACATCAAGGCGACTCAGCGGAATTTCAGCACCTTGAAAGAACCCATGTGCCTCAAACATACGTATGATGACATCACGCTGCCGTGGACAGCTCTCCCCGACCATCGTCCCTAAGGCAATTCCAAATTTCCGGTGTTCGGCAAATCCATGAATATCGAGTACGAAGCGAATCGATTCCGTCTCAACGACCTGCCAAAGCAGTCGCTTATAGGGCACATCTGGAGACCAGTTGGGATCTGTGTTTGACTTCCGTCGAGTGTAGATCACATGTGCATCAGTCTTCTCGGCGATCAGCCGGGCGAAGCCAGTTGTGTATTCATCTTCCTGCTTCAGCTTGCCCAACCGCGTATGGACCGCGCCATGTGGTGCAGAGAGCAGAACAGGGACCCCGCCAGTGACGTAGGTGAACTCCTCATCACATTCTTTAGCCAAGTCCTGGTACATTACGTCGGCTTCTAGCTCGGTCAGCCGTCGGAGCAGATCTGTCATAGATACCTCTCTGACCTATCTATTCCATACCGCAACATCGACATCACCCGCTAGTGATTGTTTATACATCTTTCCGATTTACAACCCCGCATCAACTAATGTTGGGGCGGTTTCTCAGCCTACACCTTATCAACATCCATGATTAGGGGTGGTTCGTGCCGCCGAGGCGGCACGAACGGTGAAACGCCCCTACCGCTGCCGGGATGGATGGTTTTATCGAAAATTCATCCACATGTTTCTGGTAAGATTTATTCACCGATCACCCAATAAGCCGCTTCCTCGACAAAAACCTTAAAGTTGTCGGTATTCGATGAGCCGATGAATAACCCAAAACGACCTTCGCTGAACTCGCTGTCGCTTACCTCGGCTAAGAGTTTTCCATTGGCGTATAGTTTGAATGTGTCTCCTTCAGCCCAAATGCCAAGACGATTGGTTTGATTTGGACCAGATTGGATGTGAGGTGTGGTCGTCCACTCTTGCAGGCCGGTGTAATTCTCTCCATCCCATTTGTAAATACGGTAGCGCCCACTACAGGAGAAACCGTAGACATAACCTTGACTGGAATCTGGTGCACGAATTAATACGCCGTATCGATCCAATCCTGAGCATTCGTCGCCAGTCCTCGCAGTAATTTCCAGGTAAAAATCTGTCAGCTTTGGGCGATTCGAAAGACCCCACTGATCGTACGTCCCGGAATTGATTGACTCCATAATCAGGTCCCCATCCTTGACCTCGAAACGAGTGTCTTCCGTGTCCACCATATACCAGTACCCACTGGAAGTGAAAGTATCACGCCAGGTAGGCTCACCAAGACCCAAGTCATCTGAATCGTCTATGACCACGATTTGCACCCAGAAGGATTCATCAGCGTCTTCACCAATGCCAAACAATCTGTCCTCGTCGTTACGGAGTTGCCAATTTCCTCTATAAGTGTCTTGGGCGCTTGGCGCAGTAAGCTCCATCGACAGGTCAACAGTGTCATTTGGCGCAACGTCAGAAGTTAATGGAACCATGCTTGCGCCATTCATCTGTTCCCCATCCACAAATACCAATGCATACGAGTTGGTCCAGGTACATGTACCAACATTGCGCATTCGCCAGACCTTAGTAAAGGTGGCTCCGGGGGTGAAGATCGTATCATCGGCTATAGTGACATCGCTGACATATTCTGCCCGGTCGCAGGAGGCCTCGTCGGGAGTAGCTGTGGGCGTGATAGTAGGCGTGGACGACGGCTCCGGTGAGGTCGCCGATGCAAGAGGCGGCAATTCTTCGTGGGTAGGTGAGGGCGGGACAGGCGTTTGACCAGCTGATTGTGTGAGACGCACAGCGACGGTCTGAGCTGCAGATGTAGCTAAAAGGTCTGGTGTTGGTTGTTGAGGTGCAGGTAAATTACACCCAACCAGGGTCACGCTGGCTAGTAGAAGGCAAGTCACAGTCGTGAGTAGTTTTCGGGATAAGTGTGTCATCGGAACCTCTCCTTATTCGCTCCCTCGTCTTGGATGGTGATTGATTCTACCATCGCGAGCTTGCGAGCGCATATACGCTTCGCAGAGCACTGCGTGGGAGACCCTGTTGTCACCCGCATGTGTTGCTATATCTCATGTGCACAGTCGCGGTCAGCCTGCGGCGGAAGAAGGAAATCTATACACTAGAGACCAACCCCCTTCGCTGCGCTTTATATGATCTTTGGGGTGGTTTAACAACGGGAGTTGTAATTGAGTGATCCAATCCCTATAGGTGCTGAAATTTTCGGTTCCTGAGTGTTGGTTAGTCCAAAGTGAACTTAGGGCAATGGTTCCGGGGTTTCATCTTTTGGTTTGGGTTTGGGCGTCTTGTCTTTTTCCTTCTGCCATCCACGGTCTTCCGGAGGTCCTTCGGGTTGACCAGGTGTTTTCTTTAATTGTCCGGGAGCCAAGTCGCTGGGGCTTCCTCCACTTCTGACAGACTCGATCACTTCCTGCCCATGATTAGATTGATCTATGGCGTTGCTAATCGCCTCCTGTGCCGCAGGGGGTACCTGTACTTGCACCCTTTGCAAGGTCTGGATGTGCTGGGCCAGGCTCGCTTGAATGTGTTCGAGCGACCCAGGTCCGTCACTGATCGGCGCCTGGTCTGCCAGGTCGATGAGGCGGTCGAGCATGTCTTCATAGCCTGCCAGAGACTCGGCGATGTCATCCTCCCGACCAGCAGCCAGCAGTGCTTCGGTCTCGACCAGACGCCCGTCGATGAACTGTGTCAATAGCGCAGCATCACCGGCCGCGGTCCAGGTCAGCACCAGACGAGCCTCCTCGATGGTGCGCTTCACGCCGTAAAGGACATCGCCCGGCAGCGCCCCTTCTGAAGCCCGGGCTACACCGGCGCTCATTGCGAGAAGCCCGAGGGCGAGCATGAGGCTGGCAAGGATATAAGCAGGCCGCCACGACCACCTTAGTCGCCGAGCCTGCTTCGCTTCAACTCGCGGGGTTCCCTTCTGTGCCGCGCGAAGTCGGTTGAGGAGACGGGTCTTCGCCGTCGACACAAAAGCCTCTCCCGGCTCGGACGGAGCCAGGTCGTAATGTACCTC
Source organism: Anaerolineae bacterium (assembly GCA_030605795.1). Classification (GTDB taxonomy): domain Bacteria; phylum Chloroflexota; class Anaerolineae; order Anaerolineales; family E44-bin32; genus DUEZ01. Next base: position 13,590 of record JAUWHR010000009.1, read on the forward strand.
GCCGGCAATTCCCAGTAAGGTCGCCAAAGCCTCGGCATGCTCAGGATACTCCTGTAAGCATTCCTGGATGGTGGCTGTGCCGGACTGGTTCCGGGATAGACACCTGTCCAGAATCTCAGGTAGGGAGTCATTCATCTCATTCATCACTTTCGGCCAATCGTCGTCGCAAGGCGGTTAACGCTCGATGCAAGAGTACACGGATCGCGCCTTCGCTTCGACCCATCCAGGCGGCGACGTCCGCTGTGGACAGGGCTAAGATCACACGTAATCGGATGACCTCTTGATAATCAGGTGGCAGACTAGTCAGGGCATGCCCTATCGCCCGTATGCGTTCAGCTTGGATTACTTGCTCATCCACTGTAGGGGCTGATATCGCCATCTGATTCGCATCTTCGATTGGAACCTCCTCTTTCTGCTGGCGGTAGTGATCAACCAGCAGGTTTCGCGCTACCTGGTAGAGGAAGGCCGAAAATGATCGGCCTCGCTCCTTGTAGCGTCCAAGGGTCTCGAACGAGCGCAGGAAGACCACCTCGGTGAGATCCTCGGCAACTCGATCTTCCGCTACCCGGACGCGAATGTAGCGATAAATCTGATCGAGATAACGTTGGTAAAGTTCTCCAAACGCCTCAACCTCCCCGCCTTGAGCTCGAGCGATCAGCTCGGCATCATTTTCTAACGCATGCGCGTCCTCACCCATATCAACGACTCTCAGGGAAGAATGTTACATACCACGTTCGATGGCAGGATAACACAAACCTATCCGGCTTCGAAAGTCCGATTGCAGCAGTTCTGTCAGGCGCCAAGGAACATCTCCTCAATCAAGGCACCATTGTCAAAATTATGGCACCAATATGAGGGATACTGACTAGGTCGGTCTAGTACAAATGTCATGTGCCTCTCATGTAACAATCTATCGACTGACTCGATTCTCTTAACGGGATCAACCAACTTCCGTTCTGAGGAAACGGTTGATCCCATACACCACCCTGCCTTGCGGCTGGGTTATATCGGTGTCCACTTGACTGCCAATTGCCCATTTCCTCGGGCAAACTGAACGCAGGAAATGAGAGAGGCAAAGCGAGCAACGCGAACGAGTATGTGATCAGGATGACAAATATAGTCGGCACAAATCTGAAAGGTTATCAAGTTCTGGAAGAAATAGGTTCTCCAGCAAGTCAAGGACAGGCTGGCACCAACTCACAGGTCTTTAAAGCCGTCGACCCCAGCGGAGAGAACCTGGTCGCCATCAAGCTCTTCCCAACCGAAGTTGCCCAGGATCGCCAGCTTCTGCTTCGGCTGCGAGATTCTCAGCGGGCTGTCACCCGAATGAACCATCCCAACATCTTGCCCATAATTGGTTCCGGGATGTTCGCTGGTCGTCCCTACATTGTCATGCCCTACATCGGCACTGGCAGCTTGCTGAATCGATTTGAATCAGGCGCCCTCTCGATTCTCGACGTTGAACAGGTAGTCGTAGAGGTAGCTTCCGCTCTGGAATATGCTCATTCGTGCGGTGTGGTTCACGGCGACCTCAATCCGTCAGCAATACTTATCAATGAAAATGGTCAGGTCCAAGTCGTTGGCTTCGGCCAAGCTCCAACCCTGCGAAGTCTTCTACAGACAAGCAAATCAGAACCAGGCGGTGGACAGACCTACCAGGCACCGGAGGTACTGAAGGGAGAGGGGATGACCGCCTACGGTGACCAATACTCGCTAGGCTTGATCGCGTTGGAGCTGCTCACAGACCAACCTGCAGGCGAAGCGCTGAAGGCGCTCAGATATCGTCGGCAGCGCGCCATGGACTCCCCGACTCGACCGAGGCGGCTTCAAATCAACCTCCCACCAAAGGTCGTCGATGTGTTGTCTCGGGCGTTAGCGGAAGACCCAGATCAGCGTTTCGCCTCGGTGGCGGAGATGAAGCGCGCTTATCAGGCTGCGAGAGGGTTTGAGGCGCCGCCGACAGCCGAGACCTTATCTGCCCCCAGGCAAGACCTCCCACCTCGCCGTCGCCAAAGGATATCCTTAGTAGGTCTGGCGGCAACGCTGGCGGTAGCCCTATGCTTCGTTGTCACAATGCCTGCGCTTTCCTCAGCCTGGAATGGCATCCAGAAGAGTATATTCTCCACCAGACGAGCGACTGATACTTCACCTGATGCGAAGGATTTGCAATCATCTTCTGTCTTGGATTCAATCCTTGAGGATCTTGAGACGGCGACCAGCGATCCAACCAGCATTTCACAAGACAGTACGGGAGAGAACGCTCAGAAAGTCGAACCCATTGAGCCTGAAGGATTGAAACCATCAGCTACGGAAGAGGCGTTGCCTGTAAAGCCAGCGGAAGCAACTAGCACTCTACCGGTTGAAAATACTCAAACCACGATGCCGACCGCTACAATGGCCTCTTCAAGCACGCAATCCTCATCGCCGACCCAGGCTCCATCTCTCACACCATCCCTGATTCCAACTATCAAAAAGTGTAATGACAAACCCGGGCATCCGCATTATTGCACACCGACACCCGAGCCTTAGAATTCACTATCTCGCTGGTGGTTACCGCAGGATTACGGCGTGGTCGCTAGCGCCACACTATAGTTTCTGTTTGCAGTGTCGACGTCCCGAGGAGGGCTCCAACTATTACTATCCACACGGAAATCTAAATTTATGATAAATCCGCCAACCAACCCAATTGCCTGGAGATAGTACCAAAGTAAGTTTTGCATTCCTGTAACACCTGTTCAGGATTTCCGTTAGTCAGGATGAGGCTACCTTTCAGAACAACCGCTGTCTCAACAGGTCACCGAGCTGGAGAGAAGCTCGTGCCCTGTATCGTAAAAATTTTGGAGGTCAGTCACATGTCCCATAATAGAGTTTTTAGCTTAACTCTTGTTCTTGCGCTCCTCTTGGTAACGCCCACTGCAGCCCTGGCGCAAGACGAACTCCCTATCACAGTGGTACCCACGGTGACCTGTGATGATGTCGACTTTGAGGTTGCCGTCGAATGGGGTACAGCCCCATACAGCCTGACCTGGGAATTTGGGGACGGCGATTCAATAACTGTAACTGTGACCGATATCACGCCGTTGGTCCCGCATACGACCAGTCACCCCTATTCAGTTTCGGGTGATTATGAGTGGACTTTATCGATCGTTGACAGCTCGGATCCTCAAAAGACGGGCACGGCGTCAGGCACAATGACCATTGGACCGACGGTAACCCTGATCGCCGACGTAATGCCGACTTTCTTAATACTTGATTCAGGCGAGGTCACCGCCAACTTTACCGCCGAGGTCGCCAACGAACCATCTTCCTACACCTACCAATGGAATTTCGAAGGTGCATCAATTAGCACCAGCTTCTCGGATTCCAATATCGCCTCTGCCACTTATACATCAGCCGGTAAGTTCACCGCCAGCGTGACGGTCACCGACGGATGCGGCTTAACCACCACCGACACTTTGTTGATCGTAGTTTTCGACCCCCAAACTTATTGCCACCCAAGGGCACAGCAGATCGCCGATGCAGTCAACTCGCTTTATCCCGGTCAAGCTGAAACCCTTTACACCTGTGTGGATATCTACGAAATATTCCTTGGCAGCCTTACCGGAACTCAGACCGGGTTCGGCCGCCTATGGCATGCCTACCAACTTGCATCGACGATCGAAGACCTCACCTGGGAACAGATTCGGGATTGGTCTCTGGATGGTACCGGGTGGGGTTTACTCGTCCAACTTGATCGATTTGCGGATGCCATAGACGAGGTTGGAATCGCAGACCTCATCGAACGTGTCTTAAGTGGCGAGAACACTATGAGCCAAATCCGCACCGCGTTACGAAATGTCGTTCGATATGAGGCCGACTTCGAGGATGCCCTATCGAGGTTGGTGGATGGTGCATCTCCGGGCGAAATGGGTCAATTCTACCGTCTAGCTCAGGAGATGGACCTCACTCCCGAGATCCTCGACAATTACCTCGAAATGGGCATTAGTATGCCAGAGCTGAAGCACGCAGCTAAACTTGCCGCTCAGACTGACAGCGACTGGGCAACCCTCGCCGCCGCTCACGCTGCCGGCCAAAGCTGGGGTGAGATCGGTCAGGCCTATCGCCTGGCAGATGAGGATACTGAGGCCACGGAGATTTTGGAGATTGGTATCCAAGAGTTCCGCCGCCAACAGCGCGAGGAGGTACGAGAAGAAAGCGAGACGGAACGCGATCTTCGCACTGCCGTCCGCCTTGCAGAACAATATGACGTGAATGAAACGGAAGTGATGGATGTTTTCAACAACCAGTGTGACGCTGACTGGAGTTGTGTCCGGTCTCACTTCCGCGAGCAGGCTCCTGAAAATGACCAGTCCGAGAAAAACCAGCGCACCGCGGCTCGTCTCGCCGCGCAGTACAGCGTGAGTGAAGAAGATGTAATGGGTTTGTTCAATGGCGTGTGCCAAGATGATTGGAATTGCGTACGAAGCTACCTTCGTGATCAAGCGCGTGGGGAGCGCGGTAAGGACAAAGATTAGTTCCCTTCCCAGTATGGTACAGTTTGCAGGGGCGGGTTCACCCCGCCCCTGTATGTATTCCACCACATATACCATTCCCTTTCTCACGCCGGGTTTTTTTCAGGGCAGTCATATCTGTGATAGTGAGAATCCGATTCTGATGGTTCGGCACTAATTTCCATAATCCTCTGATTGCATCAGATCATTAATCCCCTCGGCCTGAAACCAACCGCTCCCCCACTCGTCAACCCGCCAACGTCCGCGCAGGCGTAACGGCCTCCAGGCTGAAGGTTTCTCTCTGTTGGCTAAAGCAACCTCGTCCATTTTTACATTGATAAAGGTGGCGCCGTCGCTAAAGAAAAACCCCTTGCCACCGGTCCAGCCAGGCAATCGGGCGCCGGCGATCTTCAACAACCTATTAGGTGACTCGGGCAACTGACGTAAGGGAGTGGCATCTTCAAGGCCATCAGTTAACGTTGACAATGGGTGTGCGCTCACCGGTAGTCCCAGAATGTGCTGCTCCCATCTCATACGTTGCGATGGCGTTTCCGGTGCCGCGGTAGAACCCTCAGCGAATGAAAAAGCTATTTGATAAGCACTACCAGCTCGCGCGATGCTCTCGGCTTCCGCAAGCAGCACCGCTCGATTCTCCCCAAGCCCATCTAATGCACCACATTGTACGAGGTGGGTCAACTCACGGTCCTGTAGCGGAACACGAGCGATCAGATCCCGCAAGCTGGCAAAAGGGGCATGCTCCCGCTGTTCGACTATTGCCCGGATGGACTTCCGACGCAAATCTCGGACCTGACCCAGCCCCATCCAGAGAATGGGCGCAGGGGCATGCTCACCATCTTCCTCAAAGGACAGTGTAAACCTGTGATCACTGTGATTGACATGCGGCGGACGTACCTGGATCCCCAAGCACGTTGCCTCGGCCATGTATATCGCTGGGTGGTGGTAACCACCGCGGTCCGCCAGACGGGCACAGAGATATTCAGCCGGCCAATGCGTTTTTAGATAGGCCATGCGGTAGCTGACACCGGCATAGGCCGTCGCGTGCCCCTGGTTAAAACCATATCCAGCAAAAGCGACCACTTGTTCCCAGAGCTTCTCCGCCTGTTGAGATGTAAAACCCAAACCATCGGGGGGCGGTCGACTACATCCTAAAACGAACTTGGCTCGCATGGCGTCCATCTCACCCGCCCGGAATTTACTCATACCACGCCGCAGGTGGTCCGCCTCCTCCCAACTCAACCCAGCGATCTCACGCGCCACGCGTAAAATCTGTTCTTGGAAAATCAGTACCCCCATCGTAGAGCCCAGAATAGGTTCTAGCGCTGGGTGCAAATAAGAAACTTCCTCCTCCCCGCGATAGCGGCGGACGAAAGCCTTCGCCATACCACCGGTCGCCGGGCCGGGCTTGAAAAAGGCGTTCGCCACCGCAAGGTCAGACACTGTGCGCGCCCGTAGTTTGCGTAAGGTGCGCTGCGCGCCTTCAGATTCACATTGAAAGACGCCGATGGTCCCGCCTTGGGACAACAAATCACCAGTCTCCGGATCGTCGGGGGGAATACCATCTAGGTCAAAGTTCGGGTCATGGTGGAGGCGTATAAGTTCAACGGCATCCGCTAGAACAGTCAGAGCACTGATACCCAGCAGGTCGATCTTTGGCAGGCCAATCGCCTCCACGTCCGAGTGGTCAAATTGAGTTATAAGAAAGCCTTTTGGCGCCCACTGAACCGGTACCACATCTGTCAGCGGGCCAGGTGTGATGACAACGCCTCCGGGATGGACGCTTAGGTGACGTGGTTGACCGACGATCCGATAGCCGGCACGAACAACCTCACGGAGCCGTTCGTCGTCCAGTTCGGCGAGTAGATCTTCAACGGTGCGTCGATCCCGCCGGCGCGGATCGGGGTGCCAGTATCTCGGTAGCCGGGCGGTCAGGTTCTTGATTTGCGCTTCATCGAAACCATAGGCTTTGGCAGTCTCGCGGACAGCCGATTTCGGACGCATGGTGCTGACTGTGGCCACAAGCGCCACTCGGTCCTCACCATATGTACGGCGTACGTAATCAAGAACTTCGTCACGCCTACGGCTGCAGAAATCCAGGTCGATGTCGGGCAGGTCGATACGGGCTGGATTCAGGAAGCGTTCGAAGAGTAGGTCATGAGCAATGGGGTCAACCGTGGTGATACCGATGCAGTACGCTACCAGCGAATTAGCCACACTTCCCCGCGTATTCACCGGTATCTCTGCATCGCGTGCGTAGCGAACGATATCAGCCACGACCAGGAAGAGTGGGGCATAACCGCGCTGAGCGATGGCATCTAACTCCCGCTGCAATCGCTGGTGCACTCCAGTATCCACTTCAAGCCCATATTCTTCAGTCAACCCCGTTCGGGCCTGGGTGGCCAATTCTTCATCCGGCGATTGATCTCCGGGCAGGTTGAGGGTAGGCCAGATGGGACGATCGTCCGGCAGGGCAGGCACACACTGTCGGACCACCTCCCCAACCTGGGTTAGCGCCTCCGGGAACACAGCGAAGCGGTCAGCCATCTCCTCCGGGTTGAGCCAGTGTAGGTCTACGGTCGGGTCATCATCCCCAGGCAGCGCAGTCGGTGGGAGCTCGTCCAGCGTGCAATTGTTACGAATAGCAGCCAACAATCTCAGCGTGGCCCGGTCTTGGGAACACAAACAATACACTGGCTGAACAGCTACAGGTGGTAGTCCGAAGCGTTGGCCCAAGGCTACGATTTCCTGGGCGATTGTTTGATCTTCAGCCTGGTGCATTTCTAAACTGAGGTAGCAATTCTCCCCGTAGATGCCACCGAGGCGAGCGATGTAACCGGCGGCTTCCTCCAATCTTCCCGCACGCAAATAATTTTCGAGCCAGCCCTCCCACCCACCTTCCAGACAAATTAGCCCCTGGTGATGAGCTTGTAACTCATCCCATTGGAGGCACTTGCTGAGCGAGGACCGCCGCCGGGGATCTCCCAGGATCAATGCCGACAACCTACAAAGGGAGCGGTAGCCATCAAGCCCTGTCGCGAGGAGCACCAATCGTCCCCGTGTCGCGGACGGTCCCGGGAAACCTTCGGCGGGTTCGGCCAAGGTAACCGTCATGCCCAGTATTGGTTGGACGCCTGCCTTATCACACGCCTTCGAGAAAGCGACTGCCCCATAGAGCGCGTTAGCGTCAGTCAGCGCGAGGGACGTGAAGCCTTCGGTGGATGCTCGTGATACCAGATCGTTAACCGAAGCGGTTGCACCCATGAGCGTGAAGTTTGAGTGCACCCGCAGGTGGGTGAAGTCAGCCGGAAAGAAGGTGCTCATCGTATGCACTCATTTGGGCATTAGCACAAGCGAGTCTGTGCATGAAGTCCCTCGTAGATCAGATTTCGCAATTCATTCTGCTCTCAGCAGAGAGCAATTAACCCCTACCAGATACCGATAGAACTGCCGAATTATTCGTTTAGAGTACTTCAATCATACAGCAGGTGAGATTTTCTTTCTTCATTAATCGCCCAATTCCAAAGCACACACAGAGAGCATTAGCTATAGATGCCGTGATGATCGTACGGCGACTCCGAAAAAATGAAAACCTTGAGATCAAAGATCTAAACGCTGTTCCACATTAATATCAGATGTTTATCACTACACCAAAGTATGCTACATTTGAGACGGGACATATATATTTCACTATGCTCTAATACATGGAGCGCAACTACTCACCCTCCCGCAGGTTTAGATGTTATTTTGACATAGAATCGCATCTCAACCGGATATTCAAACCAATAAATGCTCTCAGTCATAACCTGCGGGAGGGTAGGCCAAGTAGTTACCATGGAGCTATGAACGCGGTCGATCTATATAGCGCCACAGTTGAATCGTCGCCACAATAAGCGACGTTTATGTTTTTCAAGATCTAAGAAGGGCAAGCAGGAGGAGTCAGTGGCCATTCGATGCATTGTCAAGGTAAGCCATTATTTTGATTCGGTAACGCTAATGACCGTGGCTCGCGAAATAAGAGGGCTCCCTGGTGTTGAGGACGCCGCGTTGTTGATCGGTACGGAGGCGAACAAGGGTTTACTAACCCAAGCCAATCTGTTTGCACCTGAAGCAGAAGAGGCAACAGCAAATGATTTAATTCTCGTCATCAAGGGGACAGAGGAAAGCCTTGACATAGCATTAAATAAAGCGGAGAAGCTGCTGGCTACCAAAGCGAGGCAAGAGATATCATCCGGAGAACAACGGCCCCGGACTGTACGGAGCGCCGTCCGTTTCCATCCGGATGCTAATCTGGCTGTTATCTCTGTACCTGGACAATTCGCCGCTGCCGAAGCCTGGGCAGTTCTCCGCCAAGGTCTACATGTTCTGCTCTTCAGCGACAATGTCCCCCTCGCCGACGAGGTTGCACTGAAGCGCTATGCTGTTGATCACGACCTGCTGATGATGGGACCGGGAGCAGGCACAGCGATCATCAACGGTGTGGCCCTAGGCTTCGCTAACGCCGTTCCACGCGGACCGATGGGGATTGTATCCGCTGCCGGGACCGGACTTCAGGAAGTGAGCTCGCTGCTCGCCAGGCAAGGCGTCGGTATCTCGCAAGCCATTGGCGTAGGTGGGCGTGATCTCTCTGACGAAGTCGGTGGGATGATGATGTTGCATGCGCTCGGTGCGCTACAGGCTGATCCAGAAACCGAGGTCATCATCGCCATATCTAAACAACCCTCTCTGATTGTGGCTGAAAAAGTGCTGGCTAAACTAAAGGGGGGAGACAAGCCAGCTGTGATTAGCTTTATGGGAGATGACTTTGTAACATCCCCTTCCCTGCAAATAGATAATGGGGACATTTATCCGGCATACACGCTGCAGGAAGCTGCTATGGCAGCAGCTACGCTGGCGGGGGACGGTGATCTCGCCACCGTGAAGTCGCATCTTGAGCAAAAGAAACTCGATCTTCAAAATCAAGCCCAAGACCTAAGAATAGTGCTTAAGCCGGAGCAGAAGTATCTTCGGGGTTTATTCAGTGGCGGCACACTATGCCAGGAGGCGATGCGGATTTGGGGCGAGCAGATAGGCCCGATTTGGTCCAATAGACCATTTAAACCAGAGTACAAATTAACCGACTCGAACTCAAGCTTTGAGCATTGTGCGATGGACTTGGGCGATGAAGAGTTCACCATCGGACGGCCGCACCCGATGATCGACAACGAGCTGCGTATTCACCGTCTGCTGCAAGAAGCCCGTGATTCGACAGTGGCCGCGATCCAAATGGATGTCGTTCTGGGTTACGGTGCCCATCCTGACCCAGCCAGTGAATTGGGTCCGGCGATTGAACGGGCACAGCAGATTGCTCAAGAGGGCAAAAAGGAATTGATCATCCTGCTATCGATCACCGGAACAAATGCTGATCTCCAGAACTTAAGCCATCAGTATTCTGCATTCAAGAGAAGCGGGGCGGTTGTGTTGGAAAGCAACGCAGCCGCATCTTATCTCGCCGCTATGGCGGTAAGTTATTAAGGTGTACCATGCAAGTAACTCTTGACGGGGGTGCCTCTCAATCAAGTCTAGGTAGCACTAGTCATTGCTTGCTACACCCTAAAAAAGAACACCTTCTCGCCAACATCTGTAAAGCACTCAGGAGGAAAATACATGGACATGGAACTAGAAGCGTACCTTAGGCCACCCGAGATGCCTATGGTACCTTACCCCCCAAAGGTAATTACCTTGGCCACGAGCGGGAAGATGATTGTGCGGCAGGTGGATAGGGATGCAGTTCCAATTCTGCTTGAAGCCATCAAACCGACATTTGAGGTCGCCCGTGACTACTATGATATCGTCGGAGTCCGACTGTATGCTGAGCTCTTGGGGTGGTACCGCTACCGAGTGCGGGATGAGTTCTGCCTGGTCGGTCAGATAGATGGCTTGCTGGTTGGCATCGTAAACACACGATGTTATTCACCGGAGCTTGGTATGAGCTTGCATACTCTGGCCATTGAGCGCGGCCTGCGCATCGGAGCTCACCTTTTTGCGGCCAAGATGGAATACTCCTTCGAATATTTGAGGCAGGAAGAGGTTCTCATTACGGCTGAGAGCCCGATTGGTTTCCGGCGCTGGATGATAGAGTACGGGTTGGAGAAACGCGATGGACAGCACGAACTAGGCGGCGCAACTCCCTATGCCCTCACTCGAGAGCTCTACTTCCGCAACAAGTCCCGTCTAGTGGCTGGCGAGCGGCCCGTCCCCCTGGAACTCATGCAGGTTGCGGAAAGAGAGATTATCGTCGCCAGCGAGGAAGACATTCTGGAAAAAATTCTCGGCGTGAAGAGGAGGGAAATCTAATGAGACCGGTTGTTATTGCTGGTGTTGGCATGATCCCGTTTGAACGGCGGGATGAAGACAGCCTGGTGGATATGCTCGCCATGGCTGGCCTGAAAGCCATGGATGACGCCAACCTGGGCGATCGCCCGGTTGACGCCGTATATGTTGGAAACATGGCTTCAGGCTTGTTCAACCATCAAGTGTCAGTGGCGAGCGCCCTTGTGGACAGACTCAATCTGATGCCGGCCGCGGCCGATCGGATAGAAAACGGCCCTGCATCAGGGGGCTCTGCCGTCAAAAACGGTTTCTTGGCAGTTGCCTCGGGTTATTGCGACATTGTTCTGGTAGTCGGCGGCGAAAAGATGAGAGAGGTGATTGGCCCGAAAGCCACTGATATCGTCGCTTGTATGACCCATCCGAATGCTGAGTACATTTATGGCGTCACGCTGCCGGCTTTGGCCGGGATGTTTACCCGTCTGTATATGGAAAAGTATGGAGTCACTCGAGAACATCTAACAATGGTTGCGGTCAAGAACCAAGAAAACGGGCTACTCAATCCCTACGCCCACATTCAAATGAAGATCACGATGGAGGGCGTCCTCACCCATCCACAGGCTCACGTTAACAGTCCCGTCGTAGCTGATCCTATACATCTTTACGACTGCTGCCCGGTCAGCGACGGCGCGGCGGCGGTCTTATTGACCACTGAAGATATCGCCAATGAGCTCAAGAGACCGATCGTGACCATTGCCGGCGTGGGACAAGCCACCGACACACACACTCTTCAGGAACGGAGCGATCCCACCGATCTGAAAGCGGTGACAATAGCCTCCCAAAAAGCTTTCTCGATGTCAGGGATCAAGCCTAAGGACATCGATGTAGCCGAGTTGCATGATGCCTTCACCATCCTGGAGATCGCTGAAAGCGAACATGCCGGCTTCTTCTCCAAAGGGCAAGGCGCTAAGGCATTAGCTGCAGGTGAGACCCAGATCGGCGGTAAACTCCCGATCAACCCTTCGGGTGGGCTAAAAGCGCGTGGTCACCCGGTCGGCGCAACCGGCGTGGCACAGGTCGTAGAGCTGGTCTGGCAGCTCCGTGGAGAGGCAGGCAAGCGACAGGTCAAGGGGGCCGTCAATGGCTTTTCCCTAAACTTCGGCGGCTTCGGCAACAATGTCATCGCTTTTGTGCTGAGGAGTAAATCATGAACACCATCACAGCATATAAATGTAAGAAGTGTGGACTGGTGATGTACCCACACCACTTTCGCTGCTTGAAGTGCAATGGGCGTGAGTTCGAGGAGATCAAACCTTCGGCCAATGGTAAGCTGCTGACTTACACCATTATTGAACAGCTTCCCTGGGGCATCGACGAGCGTGAGCGAGTATTGGGTGTTGTCGAGTTCGACAACGGCGTCAAGGCATTGGGGGTAATCAAGGCGGAGAATCCCAAGCTCGGGATGAAACTCAAAGCTGGTTGGGAACCCGTCCGAGTGATCGGGGGTGAGAAAGTCTATGGCCTCAGCTTCCAACCAACTAAGTGATTTTTTCGGTCGCTCGGTTACGGTAATCAACATCGGGTTAGCCGGCTTTGTCGAGAGCGTTGGTCAGCAAGGTATTCCAGTCGTAGATGTGGACTGGCGCCCTCCGGCTGAAGGCGTCCTCAAGATTACCCACACCCAATCTGGCAACTCGATCGATGATGCCAACGACGAAGCTGTGGCCCGCATCATGGCCGGAAGGCCTATGATCGTCGGTTTAGATCTTGCCCGTCAGGTTATTCCAGGCATGACCGACCGGACGATCCTCCACGCCGGTCCTCCCATCAGTTGGGAGCGCATGTGCGGTCCAACGCGGGGGGCGGTTATGGGGGCGCTGGTCTACGAAGGATGGGTCGAGACACCGCAAGGCGCAGCAGAATTAGCCGCCAGCGATGAAATCACCTTCGATCCTTGCCACCATCACCATGCGGTCGGTCCGATGGCCGGTGTCATCTCACCCTCCATGCCGGTATGGATTATCGAGAACATCGAGTTTGGCAACCGCGCTTACTGCACTTTGAATGAAGGTTTGGGAAAGGTGCTTCGCTATGGAGCCTTTGGAGAAGAGGTGTATACCCGCCTGCATTGGATGGCCGACGTGCTTTACCCTTCTCTGGCAGCCGCGGTGGAAAGATCTGGCCCGATTGATTTGCGAGCGATGATCGCTCAGGCCTTACATATGGGGGATGAGTGTCACAACCGCAATCGGGCGGGTACCTCGCTCCTGCTGCGCGCGCTGGGCCCAGCGATGGCACGGACATGTGAAGATGGTGAGCAGTTGGCGCAAGTCATCGAGTTTATCGATGGCAATGACCACTTCTTCCTGAACCTTTCGATGCCAGCCGCGAAGGCTATGCTCGAACCAGCAGAAGGGATCAAGGGGGCGACGATCCTCACCGTGATGGCGCGCAACGGCACCGATTTCGGCATCCGAATAGCAGGGGATCCAGAGCGCTGGTTTACCGCGCCAGCCGGGATTGTTGAAGGCCTTTACCTGCCTGGCTTCAATGCGGATGACGCTAACCCGGATATCGGGGACAGCACAATCACCGAGACGGCAGGGTTTGGCGGCTTTGCCATGGCGGCTGCCCCTGCAATCGCTAACTTCGTCGGCGGCACTGTTCAGGATGCAGTCAACGCCACCCTGGAGATGTATGAAATCTGCTTCGCAGAGCACAACCATTTCACCATCCCAACCCTTGGCTATCGCGGCACACCAATCGGAATCGATGTCCGCTTTGTGGCGGAGACCGGTATCCTCCCAAAGCTCAACACCGGAATTGCCCATAAAGAACCAGGGGTCGGCATGGTTGGCGCGGGCGTGCTGCATGCACCGAAACAATGCTTCTCAGAAGCATTTGAAGCCGTCAAGAGTTGGTGAACTAGGCCACCTTGAAATCCTGTTTATATCGAGAAGGATCCCGGCAGGTTGCGGGATGAAAGGAGATACATAGGCCATGAAGATCATCGATCTCACCATACCCCTCGGCATCGGCACGCCGCCCTGGCCGACCTATGAGCCACTACAGGTTAAATACTTCAAGCGCCTCGCTCCGAACGGTGCGAACGGTCAAATCGTCACCCACTCCAACCACCTGGGCACCCACTTGGACGGTGAGATTCATTTCTACACCCCGGGAAAGGACATTGCTTCCCTCGACTTCGACTTTCTTTATGGCCCGGGTGTGATCGTCGACCTTTCAGATGTAACCGGCGACTACGACATCTATACCTCCAAGATGGTTGAGGAGCGGGTTGAGGTGCATGAGGGGGACATACTCCTCATCCACACCGGCTATCACCGCTATGGCTGGGATCAACCGAAAGCGGATGAAATTCGCTACATGGTCAAACATCCTGGCCCGGACCGCGAGTTCGCCGAGTGGTGCAAAGCCAAGAAACTTAAGTGGTTAGGTGTGGACTGTGGTAGCGCCGACCATCCGATGAATACCATCATTCGGACTTGGATGCCCCGACAGGCCAAAGAGGCTGAGGCTCACTTCAAGCAGACTTATGGCAAATCACTGGCTGAAGTCTTCACCGATGACAAATACCAACTCATGCACCTTGAATTGTTTCCATATGGAATCATCCACGCTGAGTGCATTGGTGGCGACATCGACTTGCTGCTGAATGAGCGAGTTGAAATCGGCTGCTTCCCCTGGCGCTTTGTCGATGGCGAGGCCAGTATTTCCCGCATTGTGGCTTTCGTAGAAGATGACCGTTATGTGGAGCTCTTGGAGAAAAAGAAGTCATTCGAGATGACCAAGTTTGGCGACTGCGTATGCCAATGCGCTCAGATCTAGCGGCTCTGCCAACCGTGATTCAACTGGTGATTTCGTCTTTCATATGGTCGTCTCTGCCCTTCAAGGGAAGAGTAAATAGCGAGGCAAGCGCCCTTCAACTGCGTGGAGCCGAAGGTCCCGAGCCCTTCATCTCCGCTCAGGATGCTTACCTCGATTACGTCGGCGACAATAATGAGAGGTGGAGATGAATCTACCGCATCCAGGACTTCCAAGTTTTGACTATATCCGCGCCCAAACGTTGGAACAGGTAGTAGACCTCCTACTCAAGCATCCGACCGATGTCCGCCTTTTCATGGGGGGTACCGACATCTTGGTCCAGATGCGGGACGGCCTCCTAGAGCCTAAGACCCTGGTGGATGTAAAGCATCTGCCGGGGATGACCACCATCGAATTTGACCCGGACGTCGGTCTACGTTTAGGCGCGGCGACAAGTATGAACGCGGTAGCCCAGCACCAAGCAGTGGTGGAGAATTATCCGCTACTCGCCGAAGCGGCCAACACCGTAGCCTCCTATCAGCTTCGAAACCGGGCAACGGTAGGTGGAAACCTGTGCAACGCCTCACCAGCTGCTGATACCGCTCCCGCCATTCTCGTTCTCGAAGCCTCCCTAATCGCCTTTGGGCCGAGTGGCGAGCGGTCCATCCCCGCGGAAAAGTTCTTCCTTGGTCCTGGTGAGAGCGCGTTCAACCAGGGCGAGCTCCTCACACGAATCGACATTCCACTACTGCCGAAAGGCTGTCATGGACGGTATCTAAAACTTGGACGCAACGCTGGAGGCGACCTTGCACTCGTTGGCGTGGCTGTATTGGGATATCCTGATGAGACGGTTGACTCGGACTATCGCTTTCGTGTTGCCCTTGCCTCAGTTGCACCCACACCAATCCGTGCATTAAAAGCGGAAGAAATTCTCGCCGGCAAATCTATCACGGATGAAACTCTCCAACAGGCGTCTGATGCGGCGATGGATGCTGCCGAGCCGATTGACGATGTGCGCGCATCTGCCCGTTACCGGAAGGCTATGGTGAGAGCACTCACCCGCCGCGCGCTAAGCGAGGTTTGGGCCATGCTGCGAGAGGAGAACTAGGTGGCCACTCACAAAATCTCCTTTAATGTCAATGGGATTAGAGAAACCGCAGAGGTGCCCTCGAATATGACCTTGCTCACGCTTCTACGTGAGCGATTGGCCATAACTGGCACCAAGCGCGGTTGCGACACAGGCGAATGTGGCGCTTGCACGGTGTTGATGAACGCCGAACCTGTCAACTCATGCTTGGTCCTAGCTGTCGAAATTGATGGCACCGATATTGTGACCGTGGAAGGGCTCGCACAAGACGGACAGCTCGATCCATTACAAGAGGCTTTTATTCAACATACTGGCGTCCAATGTGGCTTCTGTACCCCAGGCATTTTGATAGCCGCCCGAGCGCTATTGGACCGCAACTCTAAACCCAGCCGGCGTGAGATCAAGGATGCCCTCCGCGGGAATCTATGTCGGTGCACCGGATATACACGGATCATCGACGCCATCCAGGAAGCGGCAGAGGTGGGAGGTTGATATGGATGCTGTGAGCAAGTCTCATGTATTCCCATCTCCAATCGGGGAGAGTGTCACCCGTGTAGACGCACTTGAGAAAGTAACCGGGGAGGCCAAATTTACTGACGACTTACAGTTCGGTGCTGGTCTCCTATATGGCCAAGTGGTGCGCAGTCCACACCCGCATGCAATTATCAAGCGGGTAGATGTCAGCCGGGCGCTGGCTCTGCCCGGCGTTCGCGCGGCTGTAACTGGAGAGGATAGCGATGACCATATTGGCTTGTACTTGAAGGATCGGTACATATTTTGCCGCGACCGTGTTCGATTTGTGGGCGACCCAGTGGCAGGCGTGATCGCGGTCAGCGAGTCGATAGCGGATGAAGCCTGCCGGCTGGTAGAAGTCGAGTACGAAGTACTGGAACCTGTTCTGGATCCCCTACAGGGGGTGCAGGAGGGTGCGCCGCTTCTTCATCCTGATCTTGGTGAATATGTGGTAGCGGATTTCATCGATCCAAAGCCCGGAACGAACATCGCCAACCATTTTAAAGTACGTAAGGGCGATGTGGAGGCTGCTTGGTCGAAGTGCGACGTGATCGTCGAGTGCGACTTCCGGGTACCACACGTGCAGCACGTACCACTTGAAACCCATGTTGCGGTGGCTCGAGTCGATCAAACAGGAAAGATCATCCTTTGGAGCAGTAGCCAGTCACCCTTCGCCCAGCGTAATCTTATCGCCGAAGCCCTTAACATGTCTCAAAGTGATATCAGGGTCATTGCGCCATATGTCGGCGGCGGCTTCGGCTCAAAAGCGGGTGTCTCAGTGGAGGGTACGGCGGTGGTGATGGCCAGGAAGGTGCCTGGCCATCCGGTGAAAATGCGACTGACGCGTGAGGAAGAGTTTTATTGCGCTTTCGTCCGTCAAGGCTTGATCGCCAGGACCAAAGTCGGTGCAAAGTCGGATGGTGAAATCCTAGCCATGAAGACCGAATACTACTGGGACGCCGGCGCCTACACCGAGTACGGCGTAAATATCACCCGCGCCAGCGGTTATTCCTCGACCGGTCCGTACCGGATCCCAAATGTGCATGCCGATTCGTACTGTGTTTACACCAATCATCCGGTAGGTGGGCCAATGCGCGGCTTCGGCATGCCCGAGATCCACTGGGGCATCGAACAAATCATGGATATGGTGGCCGACGAACTAGGGATGGACAAGGTGGCCTTCCGACTTAAGAACTGCCTGCGAGGCGGCGATAAGAACGTCACCGGCATGACCATGCATCCCATTGGTTTGGCGGAGTGCATCGAGAAGGCTTCCAAAGCCATCAATTGGGGGGAGAAGGCTCCGGCAAGCGCCCCGCATAAACGGCGCGGCAAAGGGTTGGCGATTATGTGGAAAGCCCCAGCCATGCCACCCAATGCGGGATCGTCAGCCTGGGTGCGGTTTAATGAAGATGCCACGGTGTCTCTCGGGATCGGAGGTCAAGAGATCGGCCAAGGATCGTTTACAGTCGCGACCCAGATGGCAGCAGCCACCTTGGGGGTACCGCTGGATTGGATTCACATCAGCGCTCCGGTGGACACCAAGTACAGCCCGTACGAGTGGCAGACCGTCGCCAGCCGGCTGACTTGGTCGATGGGCAATGCGATCGTCCAGGCGGCGGAAGACGCGAGGAGGCAAATCCTCGACATCGTCGCCGCCTATTGGGACGAGGATCCGAATGATCTCGATGTCAAAGATGGTCAGGTCATCTCGTTTAAGTCGGAAAATGCCATACCCTTGAAGGACATGGTGGTCTATGGCCTTCCATTGCCTGACGATCAGGGATGGCACGGTGGGCCGATCATCGGGCACGGTAATTTTATGCCGACCTATATCACATCACTGGACAATGAAACCGGCCAGGGGCAACGAGCTGTGGTGCACTACACTACCGGCTGCCAAGCAGTAGACTTGGAGGTGGACACAGAAACTGGTCAGATCCACTTATTACGTGTGGCGTCCGCCTTCGACGTTGGCAAAGCGATCAACCCGGACCAAGTACGAGCTCAAATGGAGGGTGGCGTTGTACAGGGTGCAAGCACAGCTATCCTTGAATGTCTGCAACTCAAGGATGGTGTACCGCAAAACCCAAGCTTTACGGATTATCGGATTGCGACGTCGGTGGACATACCGGATGAGATCATCCCAATTATCGTCGAGGTACCGCAGGACGATGGCCCTTGGGGCGCCCGCGGCGTCGGCGAACATCCCATGGTCCCAACCGCCCCGGCCATCGCCAACGCCGTCGCCGCTGCATTAGGCGTACGCATTCTCGAAATGCCGATGACCCCTGAAAAGGTGTTCTTGGCAATCCAAGAGAAACTAGGAGAAGCATAACCCTCACCCTTCACGCTCTCTCGTTCGCCCAAGATGCCCGGGCCTGGTTATTTGACGCCAAGCAGGTCCGAGTTGCTGCATGTGTTCGAGTTTGACAACTTAGTCGTCAGCCCTGAGTTCTAACTCTAGCACTTTGGCGATTTCCTCATCACGAGCGGATCTCCGAAAGCTTTCTGACAGAGATCTACTTCGCTCATCCTTACTCAGCCTGGGATATCAGCCTCCACCTGCTTCTCCTTGCCGCTCCAGCTCTCAATGTCAATCCGATACACCGCGGTGTTTCTCAAATCACTGTCCGTAGCAGGCTCATAGTCTTCACCGGGTTGCAGATGGGGGAAATACTTATCCAATAGCAATTGCATTCCATGTCTGGCCTCGGCTATATCGGTCACAACTTTGGCGCGGCCAAAGACGACCACCCCGGAATACTCCACGCCGAAATTCATAGCTCTTTTGGCGGGTAGCAATCGCCCCATTTCGCTGGCACTAAAGCACACCCGCCCATTGGCCTGCACGTTCGCGTAGGTGCGCCCTTTGACTGCGCCATGCAGGTATATGGCGTGTACCGCCTGGTCATAGACAAAGTTGCGGGTCACGATAAACGGCTGCTCATCATGCACCGTCGCCATCGAGCCAAAAGGCGCCCGGTGCAAAAAAGCTCTAATCCAGGCATCGTCCTTGGCTCGTTCTGCCCGACGGATTTTGTTAAACGGTTGTAGGGCTTCGTCTCTTTTCATGTTCATTTTCACTCACCACGCAGCCAATTCATATTGGCCACAATTGATAGGTACATTGGGGAGATGTATTACTTGTTTCTGGAGACCATGATGACCAGCGTCGCTTAAACTGGAATACAGGTTTTTTTCTCGTCGTGTCCGGCGATGGCGACTGGAATGCGGTGACCTTTCTTGATTATCATCAAAAATGGGTGAGGGCCGAAGCTTAGTACGCCGATCTCCCCGCCCTCGCCCCATTCAATCAAAGAAATGCACCAGTTCATTTGCCGGTTTTCTTGATGGCGCTTGCGGCCTCTCAGCCGGGTATCCTAAAGGAGTGATCGTGGCGATGTAGTGTGCCTGCGGAATACCAAGCTTTTCCTTCACGTCGACCCGGTTCATAGCCGCGATCCAGCAGGTCCCAAGGCCGACGAGCCTGGCGGCAAGTGTGAAGTGATAGGCGGCGATACACCCATCCTGAACCGGTCGTCCAGTTATGCCCGGGTCAGTGCAAATCGCCACCGCCATCGGAGCTCTGACAATTGGAGCGCTGCTCCCTCCTCGAAGCCCTGCCAAGAACCTGAGTACCTTCGGATCACGGATGACGATGAAACGGTACGACTGGCAATTCCTGGTTGTCGGAGCGAAGCGGCAGATTTCGAACAGTTTCCAAAGCAACTCGTCGGGGATCACCGTGTCCTGAAATTCTCGGATGCTTCGTCGGGTGAGCAGAAGCTCATCCCCAGCCAGATAGGGGTCTACGGGATATAGGAATGCCTGGAATTCGACCAGCCGATCGTCAGGATCCTTGATGAAAAAATGATAGATACCGTATGTCTCATTCTCCTTCGGTTCATCGATGGCCAATGGCTGTAATTTTCGATACATTTCATCTACGTCTTCGCAACCCTGATAGAAGAATGTGATGATGCCCTGAGAATCGGTCTCCTCACGCTCACAAAATCCCAGCAACAGATTGCCGTGTTTTAAGATTACACATTCAGATTGAACTAACCATGTGGTCATGCCGATGCGGGAACGGTAGAACTCTTTGATTGCTTCGAGGTCTTTGGTTCTGAAGAAGATGATGCCGGCCACTTTACCTCCTTTAATGGATATCACGATTAGATAGACCAATTCTATTCGATGTAAGATCGAGGGCAACTTACGCGCTGGAGGATAAACAAGACTCGTATCTGATTCTTCAGTAGAGTGTAAGCTCAGATTTGTCACTCATCGCAAGATATCCCCTTTCACACCCCTCATGCAAAGCGATCATTGCGTTTAATACCAAAGCATCCGTATTGATCGTTCACACAGGCTAATTGGGCTCTTTCATTATTCTGCTGCAAAGCTTTGGATCAAAGGTTTTTTTATATTTTGGCTATCGTCTCAGCCTTGATAACTTTTCCGGGGTTGTGGCTTCATATTTTCTTTTCCCCCTTATTCTTGCTGCTAGCTGTGAAATATTGTAAAGTGAAATTGGCGTTTATAGATATATGTGGGATTCGCTTGCAGCATAATGACCTATGCGGATTGGGGCCGCAATAATTGCCCATACTACATGATAGTACGATTGTTCTGTATAGTCTTTTACACTGCTAGATAGATGGTCGCCATACAATAATAGTTTGGCGAGACGCTCGCTGCGCTCGCATCTCGCATGGCATGATTTAAGAAGTGAAGCCTTGGGGGATCATGATGACTACAACAGATGAAAAGTATTGGGCTGAATACGATGGCTTGCAGCATGCTAAGCATCAGCTATTAAGATCATATCTTGGTGGGTGGTTCCCGATCCTTTCCTCTTGGCAAGGACGAGTCCTCTATCTTGATTGCCATGCCGGTAGAGGTAGGCATACAACTGGTCATGAGGGCTCACCAATCTTGGCGTTGCGTTTGTTAAGAGATCATCGCCATAGTAGCAAAGTCTTATCTGAAACCGAGGTCAATTTTTATTTTTTCGAAATAAGCCAAGCGAATTATCAGCGATTGACTGAAGAAATAGATAATCTCGGTACACTGCCTTCCAATATACTGGTGTTTCCTTTACAAACTGATTATGAGAATCATCTCCGAAAAGAATTTTCAGATCTTAGAGCTAAAGGTCAACAACTCGCACCCTGTTTCGCATTTATTGATCCATATGGCTTCTCCATTTCTATTGATTTTCTAAATGAGATTTTGTCCTTCCCCTCCACTGAATTGCTAGTCAACTTCATGTATCGATATGTAGATATGGCAATTAGACATGAAAATCAGGCCGATAATATGGATGCACTATTCAACTGTGAAGATTGGCGAGAATTAATACATATAAGTGATGCAACCGAGCGTTCGAACGCTACGGTTAGTTTATTCTCCAATCAACTCAATGCGCAGTACGTGACTCACATGTATATGTTGGGGGAAAATCGCGCTCTGAAATATGCTCTCATTCACGCAACTAATCATCGAAGAGGGCGAGAGCTTATCAAAGAAGCTATGTGGACTGTAATACCTGACGGCACCTTCACTGCAAGTGAGCGTGATTCACCAGATCAACCAGTTTTGCTTGTTCCTGAGCCAAATCTAGAGCCGCTAAAAGCTACTGTTTGGGATCAATTTGCAGGCTCATCAGTTGAATCCAGTCAGATGCATGATTGGCTTATAGATGAGCTTTACCTCCCAAAGCATCTACGCCATATCCTGCGAGAATATCGAAATAGAGGGATTATCGAAGCTTCAGGTTATGAGGGGAGATTTGCCTTTAAAAAGAATCCGATATTCGCCTTTCCGGCGAACCGACCAGATTAAATCGAGTTAGACAAGATTGACATGACTTTTATGCTGTTATATTATTAGAACGATAGTTCTATGTGCGCTTTTCGTAATTCGGGAGGTGTAGGTATGGCAAAAATAAGTTCTATTGAGTGGACGAATGCAACATGGAACCCATGGCACGGATGTATCAAGGTATCACCAGGGTGCAAGCATTGCTATATGTTTAGAGATAAGCGTAGGTATGGTCAAGAGCCAGCAAGGATCGTAAGGAGTAAAACAACTTTCCATGAGCCTATAAGTTGGCACTCACCGATGTTGATATTCGCATGTTCATGGTCCGATTGGTTTATTGAAGCTGCAGATGATTGGCGAGATGAGGCGTGGGACGTTATCAGGAATACTCCTTACCACACCTACCAAATACTAACGAAAAGGCCTGAGCGTATACTCGATCACTTACCTGTTGATTGGAATTCGGGTTGGAATAATGTTTGGATGGGTGTAAGTATTGAAAATCAGGATTATGTTTATCGAAAAGAATTACTTGACGGTGTTCCTGCGAAAGTGAGGTTTATTAGTGCTGAGCCATTGATAGGTCCCATTAAATTTGGATCTCTAGATAAGATTGATTGGGTCATAACTGGTGGTGAAAGTGGTCCACGAGCGCGTCCCATGAATCCCGAATGGGCAACATCTATCAAGGATCAATGTCTCGAGGCTTCTGTTCCTTTCTTTCACAAACAGAACGGAGGTACAACAAGAGAAGACGGTGCTTGGGGTGGACGTCTTCTTGATGAACGGACGTGGGATGCAATGCCGGTGTCGGGAATCGTACCTCTTAATTGAAGTGAGTAAACATAGGCTTAGATCAAATAATTAGTGAATTCGGCGATGCCTAACCCTTCACTACAGCCGACCCCGCGGGCTGCGCGATTTGGAAACCATGGAGTTTAATTTTAAGTCTTGAAAAACAGACGATGAGCCGAGCGGGGCCGCTCATCTCGCGCCGTTAGGCGGATGGCAATTCATCTCGAGTCCATTCCGTAATGCTTCTTATGAAACCTCAAGAACTAGCCAGGGAAATCATCAGGGATTTCGAATCTCTTCCCGAAATGAGAACGGCTCCAATGCGTCACGTTCGTCGCACTTATTCCAAACAGCTTAGCTCAGAATCTGGAGAATTCATCCTTTCCTTGGCGCATTCAATAATCAATTCAGGAAAGCACCGTTGGATCGCGTATGAGCTTATTCATGATCACCCGGCAGCATTTCGTTCCTTAGATAAGGATCAACTTGATGCTCTTGGCCGCGGCATAAACAGCTGGTCATCAGTAGATAGCTTTGCCCGAACTTTGTCCGGCCCGGCATGGCGAGATGGACTGATCACGATCGAAACAATACGTAACTGGGCTCGATCTCAAGACCGGTGGTGGAGGCGTGCAGCCCTTGTCAGCACTGTGGCGCTAAATGTGAGGTCGAGAGGCGGCAAAGGAGATGTTCCCACTACTCTAGGCATCTGTGAAATATTGGCTGATGATCCGGATGACATGGTTGTTAAAGCTCTATCTTGGGCTCTACGCGAGCTTGTTGTGCATGACCCTGAAGCAATCCTAGATTTCTTAGCCAAGCACGACGAGGTGCTTGCCGCCAGGATCAAGCGGGAGGTTATGAACAAGATCGAGACTGGATTGAAGAATCCATGAGCCATCTGCTCGATTGAAGCCATCTGAACCGTTCGGGGACATAGGTAACAGAAAATTCTAAAGACATAGGTGACACAAATTCTAAGGACATCGGTAACACTGTCCTCTTGGAGGAGGTGGTGCCCATGCCCTGGAAAGGTGTTACCGTGAGCGAACAGAGACAGAGATTTCTCGAAGACTACCAGCTGAACTACTACTCCATCAGCGAACTAGCCGAACGCTTCAGCATATCCCGTAAGACAGCCCATAAGTGGATCAACCGGTTCAAGCAACATGGCCAGGCTGGGTTTCACGAGCACTCGCGCCGGCCGTACAGCTGTCCCTGGCAGATGAGCTCGAGGCCGTTAGGCCGTTAGTCATCCTCTAATTCTCAGCAGGGTTGACAGAATCTTTAATGTCAGATATTATCAGACATATGTCAGTATTAGTCTTACATATGACAGACCTTTTCTGACAATAATGACGCCATGAAAATAGCTATGTTGGAACCTATTCTGGGCTCAGTCAACTCCGAGAGAGTGCTCATATATATTCTGACCAATGAAGAAGGATATGCGCGCGAGATTGCCAGATTCTTCGATGCAGATCCGGATTCCATCCATAAACAACTAACGAAGCTTGAATCAGGTGCCGTATTAATCAGCAGAGAAGCAGGCCGAACAATTCTGTATCGGTTCAATCCCCGCTATGCATTCCTGCCAGAGCTAAAGAGCTTGCTCGAGAAAGCCCTGACGTTCTATCCGGAGGAAGAGCGTGAGCGCCTCATGATGACAAGGCGACGCCCCAGGCGCAGAGGCAAGCCATCGTGAAACATGTTCGCGATATGACCCAGGCGGAATTAGGCGCATATGTCCAATCACACTTGGGCGCTAAAGGGATTGATGTTGTCTTATCAGGTGGTGCAGTCGTGGCAATTTATACTTCCGGAAAGTACGTTTCGCCCGATCTCGATCTTGTCAATCGATATTCTGCCAAACGTTCGGTGATAAAAAGTGCAATGGAAGAGCTGGGATTTCAAGAAGCGGGAAGACACTTCGAGCATCCCGATTCAGAATTCTTCGTGGAGTTCCCTCCCGGGCCGCTTTCACTCGGCGAGGAAAACATTATCCGGATCGTCGAGCTCGAAATGGAAACTGGCATCTTGCGCATAATCTCGCCGACTGATTGTGTGAAGGACAGGCTCGCCTGGTATTACCACGATGGCGATAGGCAGTGCTTGTCGCAAGCGATTCTGGTATCAAATGAGCATCAGATCGACATTGGTGAAATCAGGAAGTGGTCAGAGGGATAGGGAAAACTTGAGGAATTCGAGAAGATAAAAGCACAGCTTGAGGGGTAGATGACCACGGATCCAAGTTTTCGAACGGACGCCTAATCTCGCTGGAGCCCTTTACAGGACCTTCGGCGGACCCGGCCTAAGCGCGAAAATCCATTGATAATTGATTTGCCCAGCTGTCGTCGACCACATAACAAGTCACCCAGTCGCGCTATTCAGGATACTCTTGAGGCTTGCATCGTGTATGAAGCGTTCTGAGTTATATTTGGCATCATTGCCACAGCCTCACAGCGGGTGAGTTCCGGCCGTTAGGCGGGCACGATGAATAAGAAGGAACATTGCTTCAGAAGAATCCGCTACAGGGACGTAGCTCAAGGGTTACCCCAAGGCAGTGCTCATGGGTAACCCAGAACGCTACGAACAGCACTATTCAGCAATCGGGAGGTATAGGTCGAGGACGAACTCTATCCCTGGGGAATCTATTGGGATGTTTTCCTCCATCCATTGATGGTTACCGCACTTGTACTTGCTGTCTTCGCGCCAGGCAACTAGTTTCTTCCAGGTCGCGCCAATAACATCGTATTCTCCATC
>JAUWHR010000050.1 GCA_030605795.1 Anaerolineae bacterium
CGCAGGGTTGGGGGCTGTCCACGGCTTTGCCGGACCCTTCGGTGGCATGTTCCGCGCGCCTCATGGCGCAGTTTGCGCCTGCCTCCTGCCCCATGTGATGGCGATCAACGTCAAAGCCCTATCAGATCGGGAGCCAGATAATGATATGTTGCATCGTTACGACAAAGTGGCTCAAATCCTAACCGGAAACTCCAAGGCTACTGCCGAGGAGGGCGTAGCTTGGGTTGAGGAATTGGGTCAGGAACTACAAATTCCCAAGTTAGGGTCCTATGATTTTACTCCATCGGACTTCCCTACCCTGATCGATAAAGCCTCATCTGCCAGCAGCATGCGGGCTAACCCCATCACACTCACCACCGAGGAGATGCAAGAAGTTCTCTCCCTGGCACTCTAGCCGACTACCCGGATTGTCATTACTAATCCACCTGCCGTCTGGAATCGAGAACGTCGATATATGGAAGACATAGCACTAACCCTGAACCCGGAAGGCCAGCGACGTGCCCGTGATTACGCCCGTACTCGCCGACGCTTGTGGGCAATGAAGCTACTCATAAATGGCCTCTATCTTAGTTTGTGGATCGGGTTGGGATGGACTATCCAGGTGCGCCAAGTTCTCGTTCCATGCTTTGACCAAGACCATCTGGCAATATTGCTTACCTGGCAGATTGAATTAGTCCTCCTGGCATTGATCGTATTTGGCCCTTTGATCATAATCACGCTCCCACTAGATTTTTATTCCGGCTTTGTCCTTCCCCATCATTATGGCCTCTCGACACAGACGCTGCGAGGCTGGTTTGGCGATTTAATAAAAGGCGGGGTGCTTGCCGTGCTGCTCGGGCTACCATTGCTTGTGGCGCTCTATAGCGCCCTTCGCTTCGTACCGACCACATGGTGGATATGGACAGCCGGCGGCTATATTCTTGTCACCGCGGTACTGGCTGCAGTTGCGCCCGTATTACTGATGCCGATCTTCTTCAAGTTTAAACCCTTAGGAGAAGAACATGTCGAACTGGCTGACCGCCTGATCCGACTCGCCCAAGATGCTGGGACACACGTACAAGGTGTATTCACTTTCGACATGAGCCGCCGCACCCGCGCTGCCAACGCGGCGCTGGTCGGGCTGGGGGGCACCCGGCGTATCCTGCTCGGCGATACGCTCCTCTCCGAGTTCACCGCGGACGAGATCGAAACTATCCTTGCCCATGAATTGGCCCACCATGTCCACCGGGATATTCCCTTCTCCCTTCTAGCTCAAGGTCTATTCAGCCTTGTCGCTTTCTACCTTACCGGGTTGAGTTTGGATTGGGCTGTGGCACATTCAACTCTCACGGGGCCGGCGGACCCAGCTGGGCTCCCTATCCTAGTATTAACGCTGGGTGTTATAAGCTTTCTAACAATGCCATTGACCAATGCCTTCTCTCGCTGGCGAGAATCCATGGCGGACGATTACGCCCTAAAAATCACCCGCAAACCAGAGCCCTTCGCCAGCGCCATGATAAGGCTTGCTAACCAGAATCTGGCTGAGACTGACCCGCAACGCTGGGTAGTGCTGCTACTGCATTCCCATCCACCGCTATGCAGCCGGATCGAGAAAGCTCATCGCTTCCCAGCGCCTAGCGGGTGAAGTTAAAAGTTTGTACCAACCTTAACTAATATGCCGCCGGTATGGCACAAACCTTCTACCGGCGGCACGAGATGACTGTTTCCGTTCCTGATCGTTAGACCTTGAATTCTCCCGATTGGTAAAATAACTCGCCATCGATAGTGATCTCACCGCCGTCGCGCATGTCGCAGATCATATCCCAGTGGATGGCGCTCTGATTCTTTGAGCCAGTTTCAGGGTAGCCAGACCCCACAGCCATGTGGATCGTACCGCCAATCTTCTCATCAAACAGGATATTCTTGATGAAACGGTTAATCCGTTTGTTGGTGCCGATAGCGAACTCGCCCAGATATCTGGCACCTGGATCGATGTCGAGCATGCTGTGCAGGTAATCTTCGTTTTTCTTGGCAGAGGCTTTCACTACTTTACCGTCCTTAAAGTGTAGTTCGATCCCTTCCACCTCACGGCCTTTATGGACGGCAGGATAGCTGAAACGCACCCATCCATTCACCGACTCCTCCACCGGACCGGTAAAAATCTCACCGCTTGGCATATTGTGTTCGCCATCGGAATTGACGAAGGTACGGCCGTCGATCGAAAGCTTCAAATCGACATAAGGCCCTTTAACCTCCACATACTTTTTGCCGACCAACCAATCAACCAGGCGTTGTTGAAAGTCATGGATCTTCTGCCACTCGGCTACGGGGGACTCGGTGTCAGCGTAGGTAGTGCTGTAGACGTAATCCTCAAACTCGGCCAAGCTCATCTCGGCATCCTGGGCGTAAGCCTGGGTGGGATACATCGTCAAGACCCACCTAAATTCCTTCGTGGCACTGCGTTCCATGTATGTCTTCATCAGATCAGTCCTAGCCTTAGCTCGCAGGCTCTGGCGGGCAGGATCGATGTTGTTCAGGTTGCGTGTGTTCGACTGGCTGCGAAGGGCAACCATGGCGTCGAACTCTTCAATCACCATCTTCTCGAATGGTGAGATGTAGCATAATTGGTCGTCATTGGCTTCAGCGAACAGGATATATTCCATTCTTTCCAACTGGAGAAGAAGATGAGGGAAGCCACCGGCGTGCAACACCTCACGGTAAACCTCCCGGATGAGTGGAGCCGCAGCAGCTTCACCGACGATAGCAACCCGGTCTTTCGGCTTGATCTTGATCGAATATTGAACCAGCGTGCGGGCTAAGTTAACGATGCGAGGATCAGACATGGTTTCTTTCCTTATGATGATGATTTTGGCAATACTTTATGAGCTTTAACCAGATGCATTATACTCCTCGAATATAGTGTGCAAAAAAGTTATGTGACCCTGCACTGAAACCTCGCGAAAAAAAGCTCTGGAAAACTGAAGCTGCATGTCAATCGAGCTACAATTGGTAACTACTCACCCTCCCGCAGGTTTAGATGTTGTTTTTGACATAGAATCGCGTCTCGACCGGATATTCAAACCAATAAATGCTCTCAGTCATAACCTGCGGGAGGGTAGGCTGAGTAGTCACTACAATTGTTATAAACGGGCAATGCAGGAGAGGATCCATACCCAGAACCGCTCCAACTGTGTCTCATCCAGACAGCAGTCACATGACTACACTGGAAAAAACCACATAGGAGAAAGATGACGGTATATGTGGATAAGCCAATTATGGGATAGCTTTACCAGCTGCCTTCCAAGGTACAGCCGGCGTCGAGGACCAGGTTTAAGGCATACCCAGTCTCCCCGGCTGGCCATTGGAACTCAAGCAGAAGAGGTGTGGTTTTATTTGACCCTAATACCCACCCCGCGCCCTCAATTGTCAGATCGCCTTGCGCCGCCTGCCCTTCCCAGATCATCTCTTCTCCGAGGAGGATTCTTTGGAGGTATCCATTAGTGGTCAGACTCCAATTTATCCTTTTGAACTGAAGGATCTTGACCGGAGCTAGAGTGTCATTGTGCACCCTCCAATTCGCTTTGTTGCCGTCTGTACCAAGATAGTGAAGGACAATGCCCGGACAGGCATCCGAAGTAACTTGAGGCACAGCAGTTGGCTTTGGCGTGTCAGTAACCGAGACCTTCGTGGGGTTGTCTCCTATCACTACGAAGCCGGCTACTGTAGGCGTAACCTCAGATGACGGTCTGCTTGTCGGTGTGCTTATCCCCAAAAAACCCGGGAGCGCTGGATAGGCTAAAACACCTGCTAAGATCACAGTTACAAACAACGCTGGGAGAATCCACCATGCAATCCGCCTGCGTGGTAGCATTGGAGCTACTACCATTGTTTGAGGTATGACCGGAGCCTCCCGTCTAGCCATCGTAACCATAGAAGCCGGGGGCGGAAGGTCGAACTGGGGAAGGCGTCGACCAGCCAGCGCAGCTTGATAGGCATTGTTTAGATCCGCTAGGGTTGGAAACCGGTCTTCGCGCCGTTTCGCCAGACTCTTGACAATGACTTTTTCCTCCGCCTCAGAGAGTTCGCGGTTGAAACGTACCGGACGTGGGACCGGCTCCTGAATGTGCTGCATTACGATCGCCATTGGCGCATCTGATTCAAATGGCAGACGCCCAGCAGCGATCTGATACAGAATGACACCCAGCGAGTACTGGTCTGAACGAGGGTCGAGCTTCTCGCCGCGACCTTGTTCAGGCGAGATATATGCCGGCGTTCCCATCAACATCGATCCGGTCAGGGTATTTGAACCTTCAATCTCACGCGCCAGGCCGAAGTCCATTAAAAGAGCATCCCCTTTTTCGGTGATCATAACGTTAGAAGGTTTGATGTCGCGGTGGATGATCCCGTTTTCATGAGCGAATGCCAGCGCTTCGGTTACTTGACCTATCCATCGCGCTTTCTGCTTCTGAGTTATGGGACCTCGTACCAGATAATCGTGAAGCGTCTCCCCCTTGAGGAATGGCATGACAAGATAGATATACCCACTCGCCTCACCATAATCAACCACTGGGACGATATTTGGGTGCTTGAGGCGCCGTTTTACTAGACCCGCCTCACGTCGAAATCGCAGTACGAAGCGCCGATCACCCCCAATGGTAGGAGAGAGTACTTTGATGGCGAACTCTTGCATGCTCTGTGTGTCGACCGCCCGATATACAGTGGCCATACCACCCTGGCCAATTTGTTCCACTAGGCGATATCGATCGAGCATTTGTCCTACCAGACCTGCCATGCCATCTCCCGCTTTAGTAAAGGTATCTAGAAAAGGCTCCGTCTTCACCTCATCCCAACCCTGCCCTCACAAAGCCTACCACGTATCATATGTTCAAGAAAATGGGAAATTAGGGGCTTGCAGTTGTCGAAACCCCAAGTTCAACACTTGAAATGTCTCACACAGAAATAGCATAACTTCATATATAATGATAAGGCATTCGTTGCAATTTCCCTCCGAATGTGTCGGCTCATGTTTCATCGACCTTCCCAGGGACCCTAAATATCGACCAACCTGAGAGAGTACTTCTCCACTCCATTGTAGGAGCAATTATTTCAGAACACCAAAACACAAGTGGCGCGATAATCTTGACTTCAAAACCTAGATTGTCTAGAATATTAAACGATCCCCAAACTAGAAAAATGGTTACCTCTTTCACCAATACGGTTGGTATCTAAGACAGATTGGGAATTATACAAATTACTCAATTGCCCATTCATCGCAACCATAACTACGAGTCGAATTATGTTCAAAACCTTTATCAGCAGAACAAAGGAGGTGCCGACGCAAATTACATAACAGGTGACGCTCAACTGATCACAACCCACTTGATAACAATCGAAATAGGAGGAGAGAGAATGAAGCCAAGAGCCTTACTTCCATTGACTGTGTTGACTATCTTTGCGTTGCTGATCGTGGCCGCTTGTGCACCGGCCGCAGAGGAGGCAGCCGCGCCCGGTGGACGGCTGCAACTCATCAAGGACCGGGGGAAGGTTATCTGTGGTTGCAACGCCGAACTGATAGGCTTTGGCTACATCAACCCTGATGGCGAGTTTGAGGGGTTCGATGTTGACTTCTGCAAGGCCCTCGCCGCCGCGTTGTTTGGCGACGCCACCAAAGTGGAGTACCGCCCGTTGACTGCAGCTGAGCGTCTGCCGGCCCTTCAGACCGGTGAGATTGATGTCCTGATCCGCAACACAACCTGGACCCTCACTCGTGATACGGCGAATGAGCTGGACTGGGCTGCAGTTAGCTTCTACGACGGCCAGGGTATGATGGTTCGGACGGATAGTGGTTATAAGACCCTGGATGATATGGAGGGAGCCACAGTCTGCTGCACTACCGGTACCACCACCGAGATGAATCTGGCTGACGCCTTCCGCATGCGGGGCGTTGAGTACACCCCACTGCTCTTCGAGAGCACCCAGGACACAAATACGGCCTATGAAGAGGGACGCTGCGACGGAGAGACATCCGACAAATCTCAGTTGGCCGCGCTCCGTTCAGCCATGGCTAATCCCGAAGATCACATCATCCTTGACGTCACAATGTCGAAGGAACCCTTGGGACCGCTAACCGCTCACGGCGACAATCAGTGGAACGATGTGGTGCGGTGGGTGGTCTGGGGGATGATGGAGGCCGAGGAATCGGGCGTCAACTCCCAAAACGTGGACGCGATGCTTTCCAGCGATAATCCGACAATCAAGCGTCTGCTGGGCGTTGAGGGTGAAATGGGCACCTCCCTGGGCATCAGCGATGACTTCATGGTCTACGTTCTCAAGCAGGTAGGCAACTACCAGGAAGTCTACATGCGACACCTGGGGCCAGAGGGCATAGACATTCCCCGCGGACCCAACGAGTTGTGGAACAACGGCGGATTGTTGTACCCAATGGCTTGGCGCTAGAATAGACAACCCCGTCAGGGGTGGAACAGGTGCAGCCCGATATGTCCGGCGAGGTCATGTCGGGCTGCATTCCCTTGAAAGGGAAGCAGGTTTGAGCCGGGGTGCAACGATGGCGGAACGTCGAAGAGCAGTCCCATTCTGGCGTGACGAGCGTGTACTCAAAGTGCTGACCCAAATTGGGTTCGTGGTCCTAGTGCTCGTCGTGGGCTCAGGGATGCTCTCAAATTACAGGAAACGGGGTCTCACGTTCAGTTTTGGCTTTCTGGACGAGGAGGCTAGTTTTCACCTGGCAGAGGGAATCCCGTTCAGTCCCACCGATTCCTATGCTCGTGCTTTTCTAGTCGGCGTAGTCAACACTGCCCGAGTCGCCAGCCTAGGCATCATCCTGGCCACCCTTGTGGGCCTAGTGACCGGCATTGCCCGGTTGTCCGATAACTGGCTTGTCAGCAGGATCGCTAGCGTCTACATCGAGATCATCCGCAATACGCCCTTGCTGGTGCAGCTCTTCTTCCTGTACTTCGCGGTCATTATTCAGCTGCCGTCCCTCCGGGAAGCTCTCGTATTGCCCGGCAACATCCTCCTGAGCAATCGTGGATTTGTATTGCCATGGCCCCGACCGACGGTCTCGTTTGGCCTGTGGTGGCCTTTTCTCGTCGTGGCGGTGATCGGGGCAACATTAATGCTAATTCTGCGGAGGCGCGGTGTACAGCGCACTGGTCGCCCTAGTTTCAACCTGCTGTGGGTGGGCGTCCCCCTAATCGTCATACCCGTGTTGGGCTGGCTCCTGATTCCCCGTAGCCCCTTGCTGCTCGACCTTCCGGAGATAGTTACCATGTCGGGCGGGGTACTGAAAGTCGAGGGAGGAACAAAGTTTTCGCCCGAGTACACAGCGTTGCTGTTCGGATTGGTAGTCTACACTGGCGCCTTCATCGCTGAGGTCGTGAGGGCCGGTATCCTGGCTGTGCCACGGGGACAGACCGAGGCAGCCAGGGCACAGGGGTTCACCAATGGTCAAATCCTGCGTCTGATCATTATGCCGCAAGCCCTGCGGGTTATTATTCCACCGCTGATCAGCCAGTACCTAAACCTCACCAAGAACTCCAGCCTGGCAATTGGTATCGCTTTCCTCGATCTATACGCCGTTTCCACCACCATGCTCAACCAATCCGGTCGCGTGGTTGAGGTCTTTTTGATGATTATGGCTAGTTATTTAACAATGAGCCTGACTATCTCCTTGATCATGAACATCGTCAACCGGCGGATTCAGATTGTGGAGAGGTGAACATGGCTGTGCAGCCCAAGATACTTAAACCACCTCCCACCGAAGTCGGTCTGCTGGGCTGGCTGAAAAAAAACTTGTTCAGCACTTGGTACAACGTGCTGCTTACTATCTTCTCGGTGATCTTTATCTACTTCGTGTCGCGTGCGATCATCACCTGGGTTGTGCGGGATGCGCGTTGGGAAGTGGTCACCACCAACTTCAGGGTCTTTATGATCGGTCGCTATCCCCGCGAGCAGGCCTGGCGCGTATTAGTCAGCCTGGGCATCATCGTGTTTCTAGCGTTCCTCACTTGGGTATCTCGAAGATCAAAGGGTAACCCTATACCGCGTTGGCTGGTGATCGGTTGGTTGCTGTCCTTCCCCCTGATCGGCATCCTACTGCGGGGATTCTCGGAAGAGAGCTCGTTTCTGCCATTGGTGTCGGAGGACATATGGAGCGGGTTATTACTGACGCTTGTGTTGGCTATCGTCGGAATCGTGGCTTCGTTTCCGCTGGGCGTCCTGTTGGCCTTGGGTCGCCGCAGTAAACTCCCGGCTATCAAAGTGCTCTGTACTGTGTACATCGAGACAATCCGGGGCGTCCCGCTCATCAGTGTGCTCTTTATGAGCCAGTTGATGCTACCGCTGTTCCTCCCCCCAGAAATTCGACTTGGCACAGTCATGCGGGCGCTCACTGGCATAACCTTATTCAGCGCGGCCTACACCGCTGAGAACGTACGCGGAGGGCTGGCGGCGATTCCCATAGGTCAATACGAGGCCGCCAGGGCAGTGGGATTGAATGAAGCGCTGGTGATGGGGTTGATCGTGTTACCCCAGGCGCTCCGGGCAGTGATCCCGACCATCGTCGGGCAATTCATCAGCCTGTTCAAGGACACCACGCTGGTAATCATTGTTGGTCTCTTGGACCTGTTGGGCATTGCCAAGTCTGTAACCGGTCAAAAAGAGTTCATTGGCTTGCACAAAGAGGTCTACGCTTTCGCTGCAGTCATATTCTTTATCTGTTGTTTTACAATGTCTTATGCCAGCCGCCGCTTGGAGCAGACGCTAGGTGTGGGAGAGCGATAGAATCGATAGATTGGGGAACTAGGAAGCTTATTTACTTACTAATTTACCTTCCATAATCATACTGGCTCACTGTGGTTGAGGAAAATATGCACAACGATAACTTAAACCCAACAGAAGATATCATCATCTACCGAGACGTGCACAAGTGGTTCGGTGACTTCCACGTGCTGCGGGGTGTGAACATAACCATCAAGCGAGGCGAGGTGGTCGTCGTCTGCGGGCCATCCGGCGGCGGCAAGTCCACCTTTATCCGCACCATCAACCGCTTGGAGGAACACCAGCGGGGCGATATCATCGTGGACGGCATCGAACTGACCAACGACTTGCGCAATATTCACGCTATACAACGCGAGATTGGCATGGTGTTCCAGTCGTTCAACCTGTTTCCCCATCTAAAGGTTATCGACAACGTTTCACTGGCTCCCTTCTGGGTGCGGAAGTGGTCGAAAGAGGAAGCAGTGAGAGTGGCAATGGAACTTCTGGAGCGGGTTGGCAT
Source organism: Anaerolineae bacterium (assembly GCA_030605795.1). GTDB lineage: Bacteria > Chloroflexota > Anaerolineae > Anaerolineales > E44-bin32 > DUEZ01. The sequence goes on from JAUWHR010000050.1 coordinate 9,278, forward strand.
TCCTGAGCAGGCCAACAAGTACCCCGGCCAGTTGTCTGGCGGGCAGCAGCAACGGGTCGCCATCGCACGCGCCTTAGCGATGCAGCCCAAGATAATGCTCTTCGACGAACCGACCTCTGCGCTGGACCCGGAGATGATCAAAGAAGTACTAGACGTGATGATCGAGCTAGCTCGCTCCGGGATGACAATGATCGTCGTCACCCACGAGATGGGGTTTGCTAAAGAGGTGGCCAACCGCATCATCTTCTTCTCAGATGGTAACATTGTCGAGCAAAACACAACCGAGGAGTTCTTCCTCAACCCGCGCGAGGCGCGTACCAAGCTGTTCCTGAGCCAGATCCTCACCCACTGAGCCGTCTCACGTCCAACCTAGAGAGCAAGAAGGATTCCAGTATGACTTCCCCTCCTCCGATTGACAACGATTACCTGATGGAAATATTAGTCGGCTTGCTCAACACACCTAGCCCTACCGGCTTCGCTGAGGCGGCTGTCACCTACACCGAGAAAGCCATGACTGATCTCGGCTTAGCACCTAGACGCACTGTAAAAGGCGGTCTACTCGCTGAATGGGCTGGCTCAAACGAAACCCCGCGTGCCCTTACCGCACATGCCGACACCCTCGGCGCGATGGTCAAGGAGATCAAATCCAACGGCCGTCTCACTTTAACCAAGATCGGAGGCTTCGCCTGGAACACAGTCGAGGGGGAGGGATGCAGCGTGTTCACATCCTCAGGAAAGATCGTTCGCGGTTCCCTTCTACCGATCAAAGCCTCAACCCACGTCCACGCGAAAAAGGTTAGTGAGCTCGAACGTAGCGATGAGAACATGGAGGTCAGACTTGACGAGCGTACCACTTCCCCAGAGGAGACCCACGCCCTGGAGATTGAAGTGGGCGATTTCGTTACCTTTGACCCGCGTGTCGAGGTCAGCCATGACGGGTTTATCCGCTCTCGCCATCTTGATGACAAGGCGGGTGTGGCCTGCATGCTGGCGGCGGTGAAGGCCATGCAAGATGCCGGCTATGAACCTGTTCAGCGGACTACGCTGCACATCAGCAACTACGAAGAAGTGGGGCACGGCGCCGCGGCTGGTTTCCCACCCGACCTGGTTGAGCTGGTAGTCGTCGACATGGCGGCTGTTGGCGAGGGGCAAGCTTCAGATGAGTTCCACACTACCATCTGCGCCAAGGACTCTGGTGGTCCCTACCACATTGATCTCACCCGTCATCTACGAAAGCTGGCGCAGGAAGCCGGGATCCCCTACAAAATGGACATATACCCCTACTACGGATCTGATGGCGAGGCTTACTGGCGTGCCGGAGGTGATGTGCAGGTAGCCTTGATCGGCCCTGGAGTGGATGCCTCTCACAATTACGAACGCACCCACATTGAGTCACTGATCGCCACTGCCCAATTAATCACTGAGTATCTACGATCCTAGATAGGTGCCCCTCACCTTCCTGTTATTAGGCAATCTTCCGCCCGGCACGAATTCTTGGATAGTGCCCGAGACCAAGTTCCACTTTTATTTGGCGTAGCCCCATTCGGCATTATCTTCGGTACACTGGCGATCGATGCTGGAACAAGGGTTCGCTGTTCATACTTATGCCACACGCCTCTCCTTTATCGCCCTCGTCCCATATGCGCGAATGCCTGAGCTCTTCCAAAAATGCCTGCGATACGTGCCACCCTCGGTTTTAGCCGCCCTTATCCTTCCGGAACTGCTCCGTCCAACCGGACCACTCGACCTTTCCCTCGGGAACCGGAATCTTGGCTGCCTTGATCGCTTGGCGGACACGGAACTCCTGGTTGATGATCGCGATCGGTATGACCGCATTATGGTTGCTTTCCTCGATCTGATATGCAGCCCAAAGGGCTTTTCAAAATCCTGATTCCCCGAAATGGTACAATTTTCCTGATGAGTGATCGGATTACACTTACCAGGTACGCTTGGCTATCTGTCGGAGCTGCCATCCTGACGATGGGGATCAAGGCTGCATCATATCTCGTCACCCACTCCGTTGGCTTGCTATCCGACGCACTTGAATCTGGCGTTAACTTAGTTGCAGCTTTTACTGCTTTGGCTGCCTTGAACATCGCCGCCCAGCCACCCGACGAGGAGCATGCTTTCGGCCACGGTAAAGTGGAATACCTCTCAAGCGGCGCAGAAGGTGCTCTGATCATTCTTGCCGCCGCATCCATTGCAATCGTGTCTGTCCAACGCCTGCTACTAAGACAACCGATTGGGCATCTCGATCTTGGATTGGGCCTGACACTGGCCGCCTCCCTGATCAACTTAGTCGTAGCACAGATTCTCATCCGAACTGGTCGCCGTCACCGCTCGATCGCCCTAGAAGCGGATGGCCGGCATCTAATGACAGATGTGTGGACATCAGCCGGTGTACTGGTGGGGGTTGGGGCTGTCGCCCTGACCGGCTGGCAGATTCTGGACCCGCTGGTAGCCTTAATCGTCGCCGGACAAATCGGCTGGACCGGGTTCCAATTGGTCCGGCGATCCGCCCATGGATTGATAGATACAGCGCTGCCGGTCGGCGAAGTACAGAAGATTATTGAGGTGCTCGACGCCTATGCGACTGATAGAGTACACTACCACGCTTTACGAACGCGTCAGGCCGGGGCCCGAGGTTTCGTCTCGGTGCATATTCAGGTGCCAGGCAGGTGGTCGGTCCAACGTGGGCACGACCTGCTGGAGGACATTGAACGGGACATCCACCGGGTGCTACCGTCAGTTACCGTGTTCACCCATATCGAACCGCTTGAGGACCCCCGCTCGTGGGAGGGTGAAGGTTTCTTTCATTAAATAACCTGACTAGGAGAGTACAACCAATTGCATAGAGGATTTAATAGCCCTGTAACCTGTACGGTGAAATCTAGCCAGCAGAGTCTAAATCACAATTTCTGACCTTCCCCATCTACGAAAATGTAAAAACTTGTGGTGCAGATTGTCACATTCCTCTCAAGTATCGACGCAATCGACCTCTTCGACCCCATAATAAATTTTCGGGCTAATAGAAAAGGTAATTTACTGGAAGTACAATCCACGGTTAAGGATCTGGAACACAGGTGGGGTAATTCGGGTGCGGTTTTTCCTTGCATTTCTCGGATGGTTCATCAGTTGGCTCATAAGGTGGTGGGGTTATCGGTACCGGGGTGTTTGTCGGTAACACCGGCATGTTCGTCGGTAGTGGAGGGATTTGTGTATCGATCGGAACCAAAGTGCTAGTCGGCATGGGGGCTTGTGTGGGTGGGTTGCCGGGTGGTGCCTGATAATTGGTGTTTGTAGCCGTTGGGTAGACCCAACGGACACTCGTCGTCTTCGTTGGCGTAACGGTGACTGTTTCAGTGGCCTCAGTTGCATTACTTGTCCCCTGAGTTGAGGTTGGCGTATCATCGAACACAGGCGTGTCGGTACCTTCAATCACAGCCACCTCAGTCTCCAACGCGCTCAGTGTCCCCGCTATAGCTATCTCCACCTGACTGGGTGACAGAGGTGTGCCGTTCTGGGAAGCATTCTCAGTGTAAAGTGCGACGATAGTAGCCCGCAAATACTCCGTTGGGTCGGCAGGGGTGAAAGCCATCAGAGCGTACGCGGCCAACGGAAAGCCAAACAGGAACAACAAAGCTCCGACCAGGACGGCTCGTCGCCGAATGTGCGCCCCTCCCAACGCAACCATTCCTTGAATTCGAATACGATCGAGGACACGGGTCACACGATATAAGCGTGAAGCCCAATAACCTTTCTTGCTGGGCTCAAATTCCAGCGCCAGCGCCTCTTGAAACGCCTGGTTGAAATCAGCGATAGTAGCAAATCGATGCGAGCCCTCCTTGGCGAGAGCCTTGAGCAGTACAGCTTCAACCGATCTTGAGATATTGGGGTTGACCAACCGGGGCCGTGGGAGAGGTGAGGTGACATGGCTCAGAGCGATCGCCATGGGGGTTTCGGCATCATACGGCAGACAGCCTGTGCTCAGGTGATAGACTACGACCGCAAGAGAATATTGGTCGGACAAAGGACTCACTGGCTTCCCGCTGACTTGCTCCGGCGAGATGTACGCTGGTGTACCGATAAGTGCTGAACCGGTTAGGCTCATGGTTGCATCGTGGATGTGGGCGAAGCCGAAATCTGATAGCCACGCGCTGCCATCCTCGTCGATGAGGATGTTGGATGGCTTCACATCTCTATGGACCACACCAACCTCATGAGCATGTTGCAATGCAGCGGCGATCTGACCAATGATACGCGCGCTCTCCTTTACAGTCAGGTCGCCGTCCTTCAGACGATCACTAAGTGTGCCCACTTTCATGTAGGGCATGACAATGTAGGCGAGTCCACCCGCCTCACCATAATCTAAAATAGGTACGATGTTGGGATGCTCAAGCTCACGCAAAACTTGTGCTTCACGCTCGAAGCGCGCTTTGAAATTTGATTCCAGGGCAAGATGAGGTGAGAGAACCTTGATGGCCACCGTCCGTTCGTGGGTCAGATCAAGCGCCTTGTAGACGCTGGCCATCCCCCCTCGACCGATTTGCTCGAGGATGTGGTAGTTCCCTAAAACCCTGCCGATCAATTCAGACATGGTATTACTACAGCTCCACCCACACGCCACCAGAGCCTGCTACCCTGTGGAATACATAAACGGGCCTCATGCCCCTCTCCAAAACCACCGGCTCGAGGCTAATAGCAGGAATCACCATTTCCCGCCTCTTCAGCAAATAACGCCCGCACCACGCTGTGTCCTTTAGATATCAATCCTTATCATACACATGCGGACGCCTGCTTCTCACACGTTCAGTCAGATACAATAAAAGAAAGAAGCTGGGCAATTAACAACATTACCCGCTTCTGCCGCTTCGCCCACCCTCAGCTATAAATGGGCGTTCTTAGCACATACTAACACTTGCAGCACCCGCGCTCAATGGGTTAGTACTCCTAGGCTATCCAATGGCTCATAGAACTAACTTTCGTTCAAACCTCGAACAAATGGTCCCCTCAGCTTGATATTCCACACAGCTCCCATCTCTAGTTATGACGTATAATCAGAGATGCGACGACAAGACATAAAACCACGGAAGATCAACCTCTTGCGTGGTAGATCAAAATTCCCCTTATATACAGGATGCGAGAAAGTGTGAATGAAAAATTCGCTGATTTAGTTTAAGTTATCGCTTCTCACCCTACAAACCGCCGACGCCCGCTAGGATTTACGGTGTGTGCGTTGGCGTACAGTAACCGGGGTGCTTTGGAGCTGACTTGCAGAGCTTTGGGTCGGTGGGCTTCGGTTTATTCAAGAGAATAAAGATTAGGCTAGAGCTTGGCCTTTAATTGAAACTTCCGTCTTAAGGTGTCGGCGTTAGTGTGCAATAGAAAGGAAGCCCTTCTTTTTTCTGACACTTGTTAAGAGGAATTGGTGTCCAGGTAGGGGCTATCGTTAAGATCGGTTCCAGTGTCGAAGTAAGAGTAAAGGCTGGTGTACGTGTTGGTGGAGGAGGGGCAGAAGTTGATGAGATCTTTGTGCGAGTAGGTGTAGCCAAAACGACATATACAGTTGCTGTTCTGGTCGGCGGGAGGGAGCCAATGTCGAGGGTTTCTGATGGTGTGCTGAGGACCTGGGTGACTTCTTCGGTTAAGGTTGGTGTAGGAGTCCTATTAGCCTCAAGATTCAAAACGCTCAGCGTCCCCGCCACAGCCGTTTCTACTTGACCTGGTGGCAGCGTTTCGTCACCTCGGGGGGCGTTCTCGGTATAGAGTACGGCAATGGTAGCCTCTAGATCATCCCTCGGACTAATAAATGGGGCCTTAGACAAGGCATAAGCTGCTAATGGAAGGCCAAAGAGAACTAACACACTACCAACTAGAACCGACCGTCTCATTGTCCGTAGCTTGATAATTATCGACGTGCTTTGGAATCGAATACGCCCTAGGACTTGGGTGACCTGATATAAATGCGACGCCCAACCGCCATCCTTTCTCGATGGATCCAGCGACACCTCCAAAGCCCTCTGAAAAGCTTCATTAAACGCCGATATCGAGGGATATCGATGTGCCGAATCCTTGGCTAACGCTTTTATCAATACAACCTCGATCGGTTGGGGAAGGTTGGGATTGAGGTCCCTTGGTCGCGGCAGAGGTTCATTCACATGTTTGAGTGCCACACCAATCGGAGTATCCGCTTCAAAAGGGAGAAAACCGGTTGTCAACTGGTAGAGCACAACGCCAAAGGAATATTGGTCGGAGCGCGCATCGATCGACCCGGCGCCACACTGCTCAGGAGACATGTAAGCCGGCGTGCCAATCACCGCTGAGCCGGTGAGACTCTGTGATTCATCATGCACGTGCGCTAAGCCAAAGTCGGAAAGTAGAGCTTTTCCATCCTTATCTATCAAGATGTTCGATGGTTTGATATCCCGATGCACCACCCCGCGTTCGTGTGCGTAAGCGAGGGCAGCCGAGATATCATTCATCAATCGAGCACCTTCCTTTGGCGATAAAGGACCATGCTCAAGCCTATCGGAAAGAGTGCCTTTGGATAAGAAAGGCATAACGATATATGGCGAACCTTCATGCTCACCAAAATCCAGGATGGACACAATGTTGGGGTGGTCAAATTGACAGAGAACCTCAACCTCGCGCTCAAAACGGGCTTTGAACTTGGGATCCTTCACAAGGTAAGGGGCAAGGACCTTGAGCGCGACCTCGCGGTCTTCTTGCAGATCGAGCGCTTTATAGACGGTGGTCATTCCACCCTTCCCGATCTGCTCAAGGATGTAGTATCGCCCTCGTATCAACCCTTTAAGTCCAGTCATCGTTCGATATAAACTGCTAGCGCTAAGACACGCATTTCACCACCAGGCGATATGAGCCTTTCCAAGTATATGGCAAAA
>JAUWHR010000033.1 GCA_030605795.1 Anaerolineae bacterium
CTGAAACCGGATTTCGTTTCGGTCACCTTCGGGGCTGGCGGATCGACGCGGGAAGGTTCGCGCCAATTGATAGAAAAGCTGAAGCACGAAAAGGGGCTGGAGGTCCTCGCCTATTTTGCTGGCTATGGATTGGGGCCGAAGGATATCATTGCTGTTCTGGACAGCTATCAGGCGATTGGGATAGAGAGTGTACTGGCTGTGCGCGGAGACACCCCCCAAGAGGAAAAGTTCGAGCCCCATCCAGACAGCTTGCCGTACGCTTCTGACCTGGTGGCGTTCATCCGACCACGGTACAGCTTCTGTATCGGGGTGGCCGGATACCCCGAAGGACACATCGATGCCCCAAGTAAAGAGAAGGACCTGGAGTACCTGAAGCTGAAAGTGGATCGGGGGGCCGAGTACATCATCACCAACTACTTCTATGACAACCGATACTTCTTCGACTTCGTTGGACGATGCCGGGGTATTGGCATACAGGTCCCAATCCTGCCGGGGGTGATGCTTATCTACAGTGTCAAGATGATGGAGATGTTGGCCGGTATGTGTGGGGCGACCATCACCGATGAGGTGCGTCAGGGGATCGCGGCTTTGGCTGAAGGAGATAAGGAAGCGCTTGTGGCATTCGGAATTGAGTTTGCTTTTCGCCAATGCGCGGAGTTGCTTGAGGCGGGAGTGCCGGGGTTACACATCTATACTATGGATCGAAGTAAGTCTGCGGTGGGCGTAGTCGATCGGTTGCGAGACGAGGGGCTATTGTGACATAAGTTGTCAGCCTGATAGTCCTACCGGGCAAAATTAATGGAACCGTCATGAACATTGATCTCACAAAATCTTTTTACCCAACTGAAGAAACTGGCTTCATCATAGACAAGCTCAACCAGGCTTCAGAGAGAGGGTTGGTAACCAGCAAACCTGAAAACAACCCTTACTTGCTGGCATCATTTACGGGGGTTGAAGGAAAAGGCATTACGCCAAAATGGAACGTGAAAATATATACCTACAACAAGAAAAAGAAGGGCCACAGCCTAGTATGCGTCGATAAGCACGTTTTAGGGGTGTTGCTAGAAGGAGACTATGATAGCTTCACTCCACCTGATCTCCAAATATTACGAATTGATGACGCCGGCTGGGGATTTCCCTTGTGTGGGGTAATGGTTGGCGTATCAGATGAACAAAAAGTGGAGACTGCCATAGTGCCCGTTGAATACTTCCGAGATGACACCGAGAACCACTTCCACACAAAGCTTTATTTGAAGAAATACTCAGATTTGGCGATACAAATTCTCGAACACTTTGAAGCATCTCCAGACACACATCGTATTGAGATATGCACCGGATATGTTAATCAACCACTTCGAGAAGAACTCAGAAAGTTCGGGTATGACGTTCGAGTTGTAGAAATAAAGGGAATGCTGCAAGACAGACTTGAGGAATTATTCAAAGAATATGTGATTGAAGAGGTCGGTTCAGATATTTACTATGATCCAAAGGAGATGGAAAAGTCAGAAATCTCTCGAAGATATAGAGAAATTCTTGCGTACGGGAAAGAACACTGCCCCCATAAAATCAAGACCGGATGGAACGCAATAAGCGGGCGTTAGGAAAAATGTTTCTGCCACATCGGTATATCATGCAATCGTCAACCTCCCCACAAGATACTACTGCATTAGGATAAAAATTCGGATATCATGTTCTGGAAAGGGGCTGGTATTATTTACCGTCAATGATAAAACGATATATGGTTCATAGAAATTTTAAGCCGCGATTAGTCTCAAAAGAGGTGGAACTATGATCACTGTGTCCTGGCTCATCGCTACATTGATTTTCTTTTACTTCTCGCTTATTTTCTGGCGGTTTGGAAACGAGCCAATAAGAACATTCACTATCCGTCAACGATCCGAGAAGGAGGAGGACCAGGCCGGTGAGTCAGAGGATGAGGAACTTACATCCGAGTTCCTGGGCGAATTTGGGGGCTATTTAAAATCCGTCAACGACCGTAACCAATTCCGCTACCGCTTAGCTGCTGGGGGATTCCTCGTTGCGGCCTTGACTGCCCTCCTTTTAGCGCTGGCCTTGATCTAAAGCGGGTAACATGCGGTCGTAGTTACAACTCAAATCAGATATCTGCTGACTCTCCAAGATGTTTTTCAAGGCGCCCATTAAGGTCGCCTATTGTGTATTGCTTGTAGAACGGTCAGGCACTTACTAAACTAATTTACCGATAAATATTACAATCCCGCTGCTGATGTTACTGGCATAAGGACAAATACGGATTAACGGAAAACACCTGTACCCATTCGACGCTGGTGCCGATTTGCATCTGATAGAAGATCTAATAGATAAGTAGCTATTCTGGAGGATAGTTCGGTGGATTCACTCAAGTTTGTATTCGAATATGCCCGAAGGTATGTCCGTCCGTTAGCGGTGACTGTGGTAAGCATGTTCTTGCTTGTATGCATGCAGTTGACCGTACCTTGGATCGTCAGGACTATGGTCGCAACGGTCACCGATTCGACTGCCGGACCAGAAGCAATAAATGTCATCACTCGGTTAGCTTTGCTGTCACTGGCTATTTATGTTGTGCGCGCAGGCTTACGATTTCTCAGAAGCTATATGGCCCATGTGGCAGGCTGGAGTGTTGTCGCCGATGTTCGGAAGGATATTTATGAGCATTTGCAGCGTTTGTCTCTCCATTACTACGAGGACCGGCAAACAGGCCAATTGATGTCTCGCACAGTCAATGATTCGGATTTGCTTGAGCAATTGATCGCCCATGCGCTACCGGACATGATGGTCAATGTGCTTATGCTGATCGGCGTAACCGCGGTGCTGATCAGTATGAATTGGCGCCTAGGACTATTGAGCATGATCCCGATTCCTTTGATCATGTTGGCCTTGCGAGGCTTTGCCAAGTATGTGCGGCCGGCGTTTCGCGAGCGCCAGGTCGAGTTGGGTGAACTCAACGCAGCACTGAACGACAATCTCTCAGGGATACGTGAAATCAAAGCTTTCACCAGGGAGGATCTTGAGGTAGCTAATATCCGCGGCCATATCGTCAGGTATCGCGATTCGTTGCTCCGCGCGCTGCGTCTGATGGCTATGTTTCACCCGTTTGTCGAATTCGCCACGTCCCTGGGCACTATTGTACTCATCTACTTTGGTGGACGGTTCGTATTAAACCAGACGTTGCCTATTGAGGACCTGGTGGCTTACTTCCTCTACTTGGAGATGCTCTACCAACCTGTGCGCGCCCTGAGCGGGGCGTGGGAAAGCGTTCAACAGGCCTTGGCAGGCGCCGAGCGGGTAACCGAGCTGTTGGACGAACAACCCGACGTGGTTGAGCGCCCTGATGCGATTGAGTTAATTGGTAAAGTCGAGGGGGCGATTAAATTACACAATGTGGGCTTTAGCTATGCTATGGGGGATACAGTGCTGGAGAATATCAATCTCGATATCGAATCGGGCACTGTCGTCGCGCTGGTGGGACCGACGGGCGTGGGCAAGACGACGTTTGCCAAACTCATCCCACGGTTTTACGATGTATGCCAGGGTTCGATCACACTAGATGGGCATGACCTCCGCGATCTGACGCTCAAGAGTTTACGCCAGCAGATAAGCATCGTGCTGCAGGATGTGTTTCTCTTTCACGGAACGGTGCGCGAAAACATCCTCTTTGGCCGTCAAGGGGCGACTGAAGAGGAGATGATCTGGGCGGCCAAAATCGCCAACGCACATGAGTTCATCACCCAATTGCCCCACGAGTACAACACGATGATCGGCGAGCGCGGCGTCAAGCTATCTGGGGGGCAGAGGCAGCGCTTAGCGATCGCCCGGGCGGTGCTCAAGGATGCACCTATCTTGATCTTGGATGAGGCGACCTCCTCGGTTGATACCGAGACAGAGTTACTAATCCAACAGGCATTGGAACGGCTGATGTCGGGCAGGACGGCCATCGTCATCGCCCATCGCCTATCCACCATCCGCGGTGCAGATATCATCGTCGTCCTGGAGGGCAGCCAGATTGTCGAGACAGGAACCCACGCGGAGCTTATGGCCCTCGATGGGCTCTACAAGCGGTTAAACGAGGTCCAGATCGAGGGGGAGCCAAGGTGGAGGGCAATCCAGGAACAACGGCAACGTAAGATTGTCGGTGCCTAGAAATATGCTAATACGTTGAGCAGTAGTAACGTTAATCAGTCCGTGAAGCGCGGCATTCACAGCAACAGCCTCGCTATCAAACCGGCCTTCTTGCCCGTGAGGCTTGTTCCACCTCTCCAAATCAACTGCCGGAAAAAACCGGATGCACCCGAGAAGGCCGCACAACAACTCGCAGCAGATAGCACTATCGAGGCTCCATTTGATACCCGTCTTGGTTGTGTAACTCGTCCTTCTTTGCTGGGCGCGTCGTCCGCCTTGCTTCGCAAATTGGACAGCAAAGTCCTGACTTCTCGCCGCGCATCATCAATCAAGGGGCGAAAGGACGCTCGAATTTCAGTTGGCGCGTTGATCCTTGGGGATTGTCAGCTTTGCGTCGATGAACTGTTTATGCGTCAATCGAAGACTATTGGCGATCGCCCGAACCTCTTCAATTTCCTTTAAAGACACGAATCCGTCAGCGTTGGCGACAGAGAACAGAATATTCAGAAATTGGCTTCGCTCCTCTCCTGTGGTTGAGGTGAAAAACTCCCGCGTCAGGCGAAAATAATCCATGTCGGGACCAATTTCGGACACCGCAACCTCAGTAACAAACGCGGCTTCGTCAGGGCTTATGCCCCATTCATTCTCCAGCGAATTGGCGATAGCCTCAAATTCCTCGTTGGTTACCACCAAATCGACGTGTGCGACCCGAGCCATCAGTCCACCCGCCAAACTTAATTTCCTCAGGCGATCCTCGGGAATATCCAAGCTCACATCACCAAGTTCAAGTCTTCGTTGGACCCCGTAATAGACTTTATTTTTGATGAAATCTTCGAAGTGCTCCTCGCGATTCGGCGCATCCGACAACGCGGCTTCTCGACGCTGAATGGAGTCCTTCACTACCCGCCCGAGCTGGCCAAAGACACTCATGTTTGCCGTCTCGATCTGGGATTTAATCTCCTCAATGATGGCTTTCTCTTCCTCGGAGACAATACCGTCCGCCGCTACCATATCGTCGAGGTTCTGAAGTGCGAGTGATTTGTCCCTCGAAGACCGCAACTCATTCTGAAGTTGCTCGACCAATCGTTCTCTTTCCGTAGGTCCAACCGGTGATTCGATGTACATCTCCAGCATCGCCCATTCCCGACCTGTCAAACCGGGAAGACGAAAGAGCAGGTCCTTCAAGCAGTTCAATTCCTCATGGGCCACTTCGCCGTCAGCCCAGGCTGCGGCGATGATGACTTTACCCAGGGTTAAAATAAAGTTCGCGTCAGACATACCTACCTCCCACCGGTATGTATTATAACTAACAATTGGTGGTTATAATTCGTAGATGCAGCCACCCCGCTTGGTTAATACGCTTGTGGCCACACTAAAAAAGCCCGAGCGCGAGATAAGGAAACGGCACTGAGCACAAACTTGCGAATCGATGAAGTCAGAGCAGTAGAGGGCATTAAGACTTACCTACGACGAGTCTATGATGCGAATGGCGCGAGCGGTGTCTTAATCGGCCTCAGTGGGGGCATCGATTCGACCGTTTTGTCGGCCTTAGCCGTCCAATCCCTGGGGAAGGGATCGGTTCATCCGGCCTATTTGTACGATCAACACAGCGAACAGACGCTTCGCCGTAATGCTCGGAGAATTTCCGCATGGCTCGGACTCGAATTGGAAGAGAAATCCATCGAACCCGCCATGCGCAAGATGGGAGTTTATGACTCTATTGGTATGAGGATGACCTCGTTCTCTGGGCTTTTCAACCTCATGCTACACCAGACCTACCGGTTCATCTTTAGGGAAAGTCCATTTCTTTCATCGCTGCGATTGGGAAGTGCTGAGTCCTTAACCGAAAACTTGGGAAGTCCGGGTTTTCGTGCCATCATCCGCCAACCCGAATCTGGGCTGAATGCAAGAGCCATTTACCGACGCCAGGTTCTTGAGGTAAAGGCCAGAGAACTAAATTTACTCTTGCTCGGGGCCGCCAACCGATCTGAATGGTTCATTGGTTGGTTTGTTAAGGACGGAATCGATGACCTCACCATTCAACCCCTCAGGGGTCTTTATAAAACCCAGATCCGGCAGTTGGCAGCCTTTCTGGGGGTTCCCGCAGGTGTAGTGGAACAGGCCCCATCGCCAGACATGATGAAAGGCATCAGCGATGAATTCGCCTTGGGTATCCGCTATAGTAAGATTGACCTGGTGCTGGATTACCTCGAGGGGGGGTTGTCGAAGGAGAGCATCCTAGCCGCGGGTAGTACCGAAAAAGAGATACACCTGGTGCAGGAGATGAAGCGACATTCGGAATGGAAGAGAGCCGGGACACAGGGGCCGCCTCCGGTTAACGGCAGTCTTCCCGGAGGACTAAGGCTATAGGTTTGGATTAAGCCAGCTGAAGCCCTTGAAAAACACAAGGATCCAGTTGAGCTGGACGAACGGCTGGACGAACGGTCCCGTCTCGCTCTGCTCGCGGGATGAACGATCAAGCCCAGTCAAGCTGGACGAGCGGCTGGACGAACGGTCCCGTCTCACTACGCTCGCGGGACGAACGGCAAAGCTGGTTGAACGATGCTTAGCGCGACGCGGGAACCGCACAGAACATGGGCGCGACGAAGCGCAGGAAGTGCACACAGCACTTTCGGCTTGACAACCGTTATGCGGCATTTTACTATTTGATGGGTGATAAAATGAAAGGAAAAGATATCACATGACCGATTCGGTAATTATCGTAAGAGACTTCCGTAAAACCTACGGCGACTTAGTCGCCGTGGATGGCATCAGCTTTGAGGTGGAACGTGGCGAAATCTTTGGCCTTCTTGGGCCCAACGGCGCAGGCAAGACCAGTACATTGGAGAGCCTTGAAGGTCTGCGTGCTCCGAACGGCGGTTCATTGCAAGTTGCAGGAGTCGACCCGACGCGCGAGCCGCGTAAGCTGCGCAACGTGATCGGCGTGCAGTTGCAAACCTCAGGGCTGCCAGAAAGCATCACCGTCGATGAGGCGATGAAGTTCTTCTGTGCCTACCACGGAGTAGATCCGCGTTTTGACCTGCTGGATCGTTTGGGCCTGGCAGAGAAAAGAAAGGCACAGTATCACCAGCTCTCTACCGGTCAACAGCGCCGCCTGTCACTCGCCTTGGCGCTTGCCCACAATCCTTCTGTGCTCTTCCTGGATGAGCCTACTGCCGGCTTGGACGTAGCAACGCGTGTCGAACTGCACAACATCATGCGTGAACAGCAAGCTGAAGGCACCTCCATCATCCTGGCAACGCACGACATGTCCGAAGCAGAAGAAATGTCGGACCGGATAGCGATCTTGCTGCACGGCAAGGTCGTCACCACCGGAACACCAATGGAGGTCACAGCAACTGGCGCGGGGTTGACTAAGGTTTCTGTTCGCACCGTAGGCTCCAGCCTATCCGATCCGGGTGTCACCTTCCCAGCGGTAAGCCAGCGGGTGTCCAAAGATGAGTACAGCATCTACTTCAGCACCGATATCGGCCCCACGGTCTCGGCCATTATCGCTCACATCCAAGCTAAGCAAGATAAGTTGATCGATCTGCGTGTGGAACGACCCTCTCTGGAAGACCGTTTTCTGGAAATTACAACCACAGGAGACGTTCAATGACCGCGTTTGTCAATCACTTCTCATTCGAATTCCGCACCGGGATCCGAAACAAGCAGTTGCTCTTTATGAACTATCTGTTCCCACTGGGTTTTTACCTCATGATGGGGTTCATCATGCCGTCGATCAATCCTCTCTTCCTTGAGACCCTTATCCCGGCCTTGGTCGTCTTCGCCATCCTGGCAACCACGTTGTTGGGCTTGCCCGATCCACTGGTTAAAGCCCGGGAAGACGGCATCTTCCGTAGCTACAAGATCAACGGCATTCCCGCCAGTTCAATTTTAACCATACCAGCCCTAACAACGATGTTGCACTTGGTGATTGTGACAGCAATCATCACCGTCACCGCGCCATTTCTCTTTGATGCTCCTTCGCCGGTTAACTGGCTCAACTATGCTCTGGCGTTCCTTGCCATGGCTGTTGCTTGCGCCGGCATCAGTGTGCTGATCGGCGTAGTCTCATCCAGCACGCGCATGACAGTGCTGTGGTCACAGCTTATCTTCATCCCCTCGATGTTGTTAGGTGGGCTTATGATCCCCTACAACATGTTGCCCGACGCTGCTGGAAAGATCTCCCAACTCTTACCCGCTACCCAGGCGATGAACGCCTTCAATGGATTGGCTATGGGTGCGGCTGATTATGCCCCATGGGGTGCGCCGTGGGGGTCGGTCATCGTTTTGGTACTCAGCGGCGCGCTGGCGTTTGGGCTGGCGATCTATCTCTTCAACTGGGACAGGCGCAATCCAACGCAGCGCGGGCACCCCCTGATGGCGTTGCTGATTTTGCTGCCTTATGTTGTCGGGATTTTCTTGTTATAGTGACCCTGGTTGGGAAGGCTCTGTAGAAAACATGGTCGGCGAATATTCATCCGTATGCGTCTATGAGTGCACTAAAAAAACTACCGTCAAGTAGCGGGGAGGGGTATATGTGGGGGTGCGGGCGCAGCTCGCACCCCCACATATACCGATTCCCTTCTCGCGGTTGACCTTTTTTCAGTGGAGTCGTCTATATAAACCACACAGAATAGACACGGATGGCGATAATCAAAAAGCATTGGGGAAATTATCCCTTCGATTTTAAAGGCAGTCGCTTTAGCGATGTCGGATGCCACCATCGTATTTAGCATTCTGAAAGTGGCTGATATTGACACCTACATGACCTCGCTGGGGATTGGGCTTTTCGCACTTGCAGTTGCGGCCCTTCAGAGCGTGAAAGTCGACTGGTCAGGTGGTTTACCTAGCCCACAGTGACTTTGTCGCCATAAACAGCATCAGCTTTGAAGCGCGCCGAGGCGCGCTTCTCATCCCGCCAGAGCGGATAACATTTCGCTGCTGTTCACAGAAAGAGAGGAGAAACGTGGACCACGGGCACACGGCAAGTAATTTGGTCAATCTCGTCGCTTACCAGCGGGGTTCCGTGGTGAGTAAGACACTGATCGGAAAGGAAACTGGGACAGTTACCCTGTTTGCCTTCGACGAGGGCCAGGGATTGAACGAACACACCACACCGTTTGATGCAATGGTCTGTGTGCTTGACGGGGTAGCTGAAATCGCGATAGCCGGCAATCCCGTTACTGTAAGGCAAGGCGAAATGCTCATCATGCCGGCCGACAAACCTCATGCGCTGAAGGCCGTACGAAGATTCAAGATGATGTTGGTGATGATAAAGTCGTGAGCATCGAACAAGCCGCTCAAGCCGCCGTCAGCTTAGCTCAGAGTTATGCGGCACCTTAAGCTTCGCCCCGTACAAAATGCGGGCGCCGTGAAAGGCACACGGCACCTTCGGCTACACTCCGCTCGCAGATCGAAGAAGATAGACGGCTTCCAAGACAGTGAAGGATGGGAGTAGAGATGAAACGAGCCCCTTTGGCCCACGAAAGGGTATTTAACAACGAAGAATACGCTGAAACGTATGCCAGGCGGCACAATAAGATGGCCGAGATGTTTGGCCAGGAATACGCAAGGAAACTGTCTTTGCGCGGATTTCAAAAGGGTAGGATCATTGACATCGGTTGTGGATTTGGAGCCACAAATCTGGTTCTTGCCAAGAGGTTTGTCGACAGTGAGATTGTTGGCATTGATTTGTCTGAACCACTCTTACGCTTAGCGAGGCGGGCAGCTGATGCAGCCAATATTGGGGAGCGAGTGAGGTTTGAGAAAGCGGATGTGCATCAGATACCATATGAGGACAACTCGTTTGATGTCGTGATCAACGTCAATATGGTGCATCTAGTAGAAGAACCCACACAGATGCTGAATGAGATTGAGCGGGTACTCGTTCCGGGCGGGTTTCTGTTTATAGCAGATCTCAGGCGGTCTTGGCTTGGGCTGGTTGAGGGTGTAATTAGATCGGGATTGACGATAGGGGAAGCAAAAAAGCTGCTTAACCGATCCAAGTTGAGGGGCGGGAACCTCTCGTGGGGCTTTCTATGGTGGAGATTCGAAACCGAGCACTGAGCTGATGAGGGGAAGCCGACCAAACACTCGCTTGCCCCTCGCCCTCACACCAATGATACAATCAAATACGAAAAGTAAATCCTACCTCGGAGCGTTTCTGTGTCTCGCATCGTTGCCAAGCAGACATTACCCAACGGCCAGACTCTGCGTCTGATCCACGGTGACCTTACCGAAGAGAAGGTGGATGCCATCGTTAACGCCGCTAACGCCCGGCTGGTTCACGGCGACGGTGTGGCAGGCGCAATCGTCCGTCGCGGCGGCCCAGCTATCCAACGCGAGAGCGACGCTTGGGTACAGAAACACGGACCGGTCTCACACGAGCGGCCAGCGATCACCGGCGCCGGCCGATTGCCATGCCGCCACGTGATTCACGCCGTTGGCCCAGTTTGGGGCGAGGGCGACGAGGACAACAAACTACGAGCCGCAGTAACCGGATCGCTGACCCTGGCGGATGAACACGGACTGGTAAGCCTGGCTCTGCCCGCCATATCCACCGGAATCTTCGGCTTCCCCAAGGATCGCGGCGCCCGGGTGATCCTGGCCGCGGTGGTCGATTTTTTCACTGAATACCCTGAAGCATCGCTCCATGAAGTCCACATCACCCTGATTGACGAACCAAGTGCGCGGGTCTTCGTCGATGAATTTCGCCGTCGCTGGCCGAGGAGTGTTATACCCGCATGATCACCTCCACCGCCAACCGTCATGTTAAGTGGGTACGCGCCCTACAAACCAAGCGCCGAGTGCGTCAAGCTGAGGGGGCTTTTGTTATCGAGGGTATTCGGTTAGCGCGTGAGGCCGTAGCAGCCCAACTGCCGGCTCACCTGGTGCTGCACACCGACCACCTTGACTCACGCGGTCGCGGACTGGTCCACAACCTCGACCGATTGGGAGCTGAGGTCAAAGTGGTCTCCGACGCCGTCATGGCTGCTTGTTCGAGCACCGAGAGTCCGCCAGGGCTGCTGGCGGTGCTTCCCATCCCGGCCTTGCCGCTCCCCGCGCAGTTAAACCTGGCGTTGGTGGCCGATCGCCTAGCTGATCCAGGCAACCTTGGTTCGCTGTTAAGAACCGCGTGCGCGGCTGGTGTGGAAGCCGTCATATTGACCGAAGGCACAGTCGATCCCTACAACCCAAAAGTGGTACGTGGGGCCATGGGGGCACACTTTCGTCTACCGATCGAGATTCTCGATCTCAACACCCTGCTGGAGCGGCTCGCCGGTTTGGAGATTTGGCTGGCTGAGGCGGGTGAGGGAAAACCCTACACCGATATTGACTGGCGCCGGCCACTGGCGTTGGCCATCGGCGGCGAAGCTCATGGCCCCCAACCAGCCCTCCGCTCCCTGGCAAAAGGCCAAGTCCACATCCCGATGATGGGAATCTCTGAGTCACTCAATGCCGCCGTAGCCGCGGCGATCATCTTATTCGAAATTGCCCGCCAGCGAGGAGCAACATGAAGATCCGCGCCCTGACCGGATTTCTTGACCCTGGATGGCCGCTCAAGCCCAAGTACATCGCCGACATCGCCGCCTGTCTTATGGCCTGCCGTGACGGCCTCCAGGATATTGGCTACCAGGTGCAGACCCTGCGTCTGGCCACCCCACCACCCGCCGAGATGACTCATCCGGTTCCCCCAGATGATCGACCGGAGTTTGCCCGCAATCTAGAAGCCGAGTGTTTCTTGCAAGGCGTGGACTACGCTGCGATCGGACCGGCGTTGCCGCACGAGTCCGACGGCTACACAATCGTCCCGCAGGTGCTGGCGGCAACAGAAATCATCTTTGCCTCCGGCGTCTTCGCTGAACCCAAAAATGGGATCTCACTCCAGGCAGCATGGGCCTGTGCCCAGACGATTCATGAGGTCTCTACAATTACTCCCGACGGTTTTGCCAATCTTCGCTTCGCGTCCCTGGCCAATGTGCAAGCTGGCACCCCCTTCTTCCCCGCCGCATACCACGATGGCGGGACACCGGCGCTGGCAATCGCCACCGAATCAGCCGACATAGCCGTCGAAGTTCTTCAGGATGCCCAATCACTTATCACCGCCCGTCGCCAACTGGTGCTCGCAATCGAAGACCACGCATCTGCTCTAAGCCAAATTGCCGAGCACATTGCCGCTGAACACAATATGCGTTTCCTCGGCGTCGATTTCTCCCTGGCGCCCTTTCCTGAGAAAGCACGCTCCATCGGCACAGCTTTGGAAGCCCTTGGCATCCCGGGCGTCGGATCGAGCGGTACAGCGGCCGCAGCCGCCTTCCTGACCGACTGCCTCGATCGGGCACAATTTACCCGGACTGGCTTCTGCGGGCTGTTCCTGCCAGTGCTGGAGGACTCAGTCCTGGCAGCACGTGCCGCACAAGGCCAGCTTTCGATTACCCATTTGTTGCTGTATGCAACCCTGTGTGGCACCGGGTTGGACACAATACCCCTTCCCGGCGATGTCCCTCCAGAGGCGCTCGTCCCCCTCTTGATCGACCTGGGCACGTTGGCCCTGCGCCACAACAAACCACTCACCGCTCGTTTGATGCCCATCCCGGGAAAAATAGCTGGGGACCAGATCCACTTCGATTTTCCTTACTTCGCCGATAGCCGGGTGATGAACCTGCCGGCCGAACCGCTCAGTGGTTTGCTAGGAGGGTCGGGTAACCTCGATATTAGCCCCCACTTGCGTTAATCCTAACGTAAGGATTGACCTGCGGAGTGCCGAAGGGAAAAGCCCGATTTTAGGACCAAAACCCAGAGGGGCAGGCCAACACCGGAGAGCATAGTAGAAGATGTTGTGTTTAAAAGTTGGGGTGAAAATACAACCCAACTAATGAAGTAAATTATGAGTCGGCTGAAAAAACTACCCTCGTGGAGTGGAGAGGGGTATATGTGGGGGTGCGGGCGCAGCCCCCACCCCCACATATACCCGT
>JAUWHR010000012.1 GCA_030605795.1 Anaerolineae bacterium
GAGGGCACCACCGAGGTCATCGTCCAGACCGGCTCATCAATGGCTGGCCAAACCTTACTCCAGGGTGGCTGGGGACAGAAATTGGAGCTTACCGTCCTTGGGATCTCCCATGCAGGTCGCTTACTCAAGTCACCTGATCGGGACACCGAGGTGCAGGAAGGTGACATCCTGCTGTTAGAAGGCATCCCATCCTCGGAACAGATGGAATGCTACGGTCTGGCGTTCACCTTCAAGGCTGACCTGTACAGCAACCTGGCTTCAGAGGAAGTCCCCCTAGTGGAGGTGACCCTCGCTCCACGATCAGAACTCGTGGGGCGTACATTGCGAGAGATTCGCTTTCGCGAGCGCTATGGTTTACAGGCACTTTCTCTTTGGCGTGAGGGTTTAGTCCTACAGCAAGAGGTCGCCGATCTCCGTCTACGATTTGGGGATGCCATGTTGTTGCAAGGTCCGCGCCAGCAGGTTGAGCTCCTGCGCATGGACCCCAACTTCCTAATCCTGGAGGAAGAAACCGCGGGTCGCCTTGGCCCGCGAGCACTGCTAGCGACGGGTATCCTGGTCATTAGCCTCACCCTTGCTGCCACCAATCTGCTACCAATCGCCATCGCCGCCCTGGCAGGCGCGGTGACCATGATACTTACCAGATGCCTTACGATGGATGAGGCTTATCGTGCGGTGGAATGGAAAACGATTTTCCTCATCGCCGGCATGCTTCCGCTTAGCATCGCCCTAAAGAACACAGGCACCGCGGCGTACCTGGCCGAGGGGCTATACCAACTTACTGGAGGCATTACGCCTCTGTTATCTGCGGCGGTCTTATTGCTCATCACCGTCGCTTTGAGCCTGTTTCTCAGCGGTCAAGCGGCGGCTGTCGTCGTCGCCCCAATTGCCATCGCTACCGCAACCCCGACAGGCGCCGATCCGCGCGCCCTAGCGATGGCTGTTGCCATAGGCTGCTCGCTGGCCTTCATCAGCCCTCTGGGTCACCCTGCCAGCCTGCTCGTCATGGGGCCGGGTGGTTACACATTCCGTGATTACCTCCGTCTTGGGACACCGCTTACGCTGCTTACGATTGCGGTTACTTTGGCGGCGTTGCATTGGGTATGGGGACTATGAGCGAATTCACCTTTGAATTAGTCGCCCATGATGGCTGTGGACGTGCCGGTATTTTCCACACCCCCCACGGCGACCTACCTACACCACTCTTTGCCCCCGTCGGTACACAAGCCACGGTAAAGGCCCTTACTCCCTCGCAACTACAAGCAATGGGCACCACGCTCGTGCTGGCCAACGCATACCACTTGTACCTGCGCCCGGGCGACGAACAAGTGGCTGCGCTTGGAGGTCTCCACGAATTTATGGCTTGGCCAGGACCGATCCTGACCGACTCAGGTGGTTTCCAGGTTTTTTCGCTTGCTGAGCGGCGAGAAGTAGACGCCGATGGAGTAACCTTTCGTTCCCACATCGATGGCTCCATCCACCGTTTCACCCCTGAGAAGGCTATCGCCATCCAGGAGAACCTGGGCGCCGATATTATCATGGCCTTAGACGAGTGCCCTGAACCGCATGATCGCACTTACAATGAGCAGGCTCTCGAACGCACCCATGCCTGGGCTGAGCGGTGCCTCACAGCGAAGACCCGATCCGACCAAGCCCTTTTCGGCATTGTTCAGGGTGGAATTTTCCCCGACCTGCGGCAGTTATCGGCGGCCAAAATCGCTTCGTTAGGCTTCCCAGGGATCGCCATCGGCGGACTGTCAGTGGGAGAAAGCAAGCAAGAGATGCTGGCCATGCTTGAGGTAGTCGAACCGATCCTGCCTAAAGATCGGCCACGTTATCTGATGGGCGTCGGATCACCCGAGGACCTTGTCGAAGCTGTTTTTCGCGGGGTGGACATCTTTGACTGCGTCTTACCCACCCGCATGGCCCGTAATCATGCGGCTATTACCCGTTACGGCCGGCTGAATCTGCGCAACGCTGCTTTTATTGAAGACAACCGCCCCCTCGATCCGCACTGTACCTGCTACACCTGCCGTACGTTCACCCGCGCCTACCTACGACATTTGGTCGTCGCCCGAGAGATTCTCGCCGCCACATTACTGTCCATCCATAACCTGCATACCCTGATCGCCCTGGCTACCGACCTACGCCAGGCAGTGATCGAAGGCCGGTTGGAGAGCTTCGTGACCGAATTTCGAACCAGTTACTCCAAACACCGATACCCGGAGCCATAAACCAATGACATTGTTGGAGGCGTTTGTACTCGGTATCGTACAAGGCGCCACAGAGTTTTTACCGATTTCTTCATCAGGCCACCTCGTGTTAGTGCCCTGGTTACTGGGCTGGTCAAAACCTGGATTGGCTTTCAGCGCCCTCCTCCATTGGGGCACGGTCTTGGCCGTGTTAGTCGTCTTTCACCGCGACCTTTACCGACTTCTGGTGGCTGGCCTGACTAGCTTGCGCACCCGCTCGCTGGAAGATCCACAGGCGCGCATTGCCTGGTGGATTGTTCTGGGTACCATCCCGGCGGCGCTCGTTGGTTACCTCTTTCAGGATTTATTTGAAACGCTTTTCAGAACGCCGATGCTGGTGGCCATCTTCCTGCTGCTCACCAGCGTAACGCTGTGGATCAGCGAACGTGTAGGAGCACAGAATCGCACAGCCGAGGGGATGAGTTGGCTTGACGCGTTGCTAGTAGGTTTAGCCCAGGCAGCAGCTATTGCACCGGGCATCTCTCGATCTGGCGTAACCATTGGCGCCGGGTTGATTCTAGGAGTTAAACGGTCCTCTGCGGCACGGTTCAGTTTCCTACTGATGGTGCCAGCGACACTCGGCGCAGGGATACTGTCTCTTATAGAACTAGCAAGCGAAGGTATGCTGGTGAGCGATTTGCCACTACTGGCAATTGGCTTTTTAGCCGCCGCGATCAGCGGCTACCTGGCAATCCGTTGGCTACTTGTCTATTTGACCCGCCGCCCCATGACTATCTTCGCTCTGTATTGTGCTTCGGTTGGCCTAGGCGGGTTGTTGTTGAGTGTGCTCCGTGGCTAAACGTATCGTCGTTCTGATGCTAAGCTTGGCGCTGGCTTCCTGCACCACCGCGCCTACAACCACACCAACGCCTGCCCCTGCCCATATCGTCACCACTCCCGCCTTCGAAGGGATAGTGACCTGGTGGTGCGCCAGCTACGCCGATGAACTGGGGCTGTCCCCAATCGAACTTGAAATCCTACCCCCAACAGAAGCATTGGCAGCAGCAGAATCAGGAACAGTCGAGCTGGTAATCGCCGGGCTGGAACCCCCGCCAGGCTGGTTTGCTACACTACTAAGCATTGAAGGGATCGCCGTGGTGGTGCATCCTTCCAACCCGTTACGGGCATTCGATATGGAGGACCTGGCCGCCATTTTCGCCGGTAAAGTCACCTCCTGGCAGGAACTCGGCGGAGCGGACAAGCAGATCCAGCCAGTAATCCCTCTGCCTGGTGACGAGGTTCGGGTTCGCTTTGAGTCCCTTGTACTGGACGGTTTACCCCCGTCGCCTGCTGCGCGGCTGGGACCCACACCGCTGTCGACGTCAATGATCGTGGCCGAGGACCCTGGGGCGATAGGCTACCTATCGTTTTCACAGGTCACCGAGGACATACGCTCGGTCCGAGTAGAGGGCGTCCTACCTGGCCCATCAACCGTACAAGACGGTCGTTACTCCCTTCGTTTAGAAATCCTAGCCTTAGCCCCCCAGGAGCCGACCGGGGTAGCGTACGAATGGCTGGCCTGGCTGCAATCTTCACAACCCGCTGAAAAACCATAGCAACAATACAACGGTATCGACATCACACTCCTGATCTTAAGATTCTTTTCAACTTTGCACATCCAAAGATCTGGTTTCGATATCCTCTGATATGGGCTAGTACTTTATCAAACATCAATAGACATATATGTGAGGCTGCTGTATCAATGGATTGGCATTCGACCCATGACAGTGTATAGGCGTTAGGGCCCTTCGACTGAGCGGAGGGGTTGTCCCAAAATGGCAGCCGCGATCAACGAATTCGTCATGTAGGGGCCGACCTAAGCCCAAATGTGGTTCACAATGGGCGGACACACTGGTCCGCCCCTACAATCTTTACATGACCGGTTTTTTTAGACATCGTCGAAGTCGAAGGATGGCCAACCATACCGTTATTGAAGACTGGTAACTGTTAGATTTTCTAGGAGAAGAACATATCCCCCAAATCAGACATACAGGAGGTATCATTCCTAAACCCGGGAAGCAGAGGAAACCCTTAATCCCTAAACACCAGCAACACTCGAAGCGAATTAATCTCGTCAGTTGGGATTAGACATTGGCGACAAGAAAGGGATTGGTCCGCCGCTCACGTCCAACGGTAGTGGACGATCCATGGCCAGTGAGCAGCTGGGTCTCATCTGGCAGGGTGAGCACCTGTTGCTGAATGCTGCATAACAACGTAGCCCAATCTCCTCCTGGGAGGTCGGTTCGCCCAACGCCGCCCTGGAAGATCAGATCCCCACAGAAGGCCAACCCCGCTCCGCGCTCCAGGAACATCACGTGACCCGGGGTATGACCAGGAGTACAACGAACCTCGAAACTATGCGATCCCAAGCGTAATTGCATCCCATGCTCTAGGGCAATGGTCGGCTCTGGGCCAGGATCGAAATTCCCAAATCCGAAGAGCTCAGCTCCACCGTGGGCGCGCCAGAGCGGTAGATCATCGTAGTGAAGCGCCACCGGGATCTGCGATTTAGATGCATCAGCTACGCCAGCTGCACCGCCAAAGTGGTCAAAATGGGCATGGGTAAGCCAGATCGCGGTGATAAGCAAACCCCGACGCTCCGCTTCCCGAACGATCACCTCCCCATCCCACGCCGGGTCGATGACCGCGGCTTCTCTAGAGGACGGATCGCCCACCAGGTAGGCATTGGTATGAGCCAATCCAAGGACGAGGGTGGCAATTATCAGTTGATCTTGTTTCTTGTCCGTCACATGCACTCCTTTGATTATTAATTATCCACAATATTGCCTTCGGCCGATGGGCAAAATTCCATTAACCCGTCACATCCACGATCTTGTATACGCCAGTTACTTGTAGTCAAACCCAAGTTCACATCGACAATCCCATTCGGCTACCGAAAGGCTGAACTGCCGAAACACAGGTTGAGTATAACTACAAGCCGGAACGATGCCAACTACCCTGACATCCCAAGGAATGATAGACTGACAGCAACCCATGCTTTGGAGGCATTCATGAGATCTTACCCGCCTGAACCATTCCGGATCAAAACGGTAGAAGCCATCCGACAAATCAGCTTCGACGAGCGCAAGGCAGCGCTTAAAAATGCTAGATACAACGTTTTTGGTTTGCGCTCGGAGGATATTTACATTGACCTGCTGACCGATTCGGGCACCGGCGCGATGAGCGATCGGCAGTGGGCGGCAATAATGCAGGCTGACGAGGCCTACGCTGGAGCGCGTTCATACTTCCGACTGGCAGAAACCATAGGGAAGATATTCAGTTTTAAACATTTTATCCCCACTCACCAGGGGCGAGCAGCGGAGCACATTCTAAGTACGCTACTCGTCAAGCCTGGGCTGTCCATTCCCTCCAACACCCACTTCGACACAACTGAAGCTAATATCCAGGCCCGCGGAGGCCGACCAATTAACTTTGTGATCGATGAAGCTGCCGACCCCACCATCTACCACCCGTTCAAAGGGAATATGGACATAGGTAAGCTGAAGGCTTTCATCCGAGAAACCGGTCCAGAGAACATCCCTTTTGGTATGATCACTATCACCAACAATGCCACCGGAGGACAGCCGGTCTCACTTGAAAACCTGCGCCAGGTGAGCGAAATATATCGCCGTCACAAGATCCCCTTCTTTATCGACGCCTGCCGTTACGCTGAAAATGCCTATTTCATCCAGCAACGGGAACCCGGTTACTCCGAGAAGTCCACCCTTGATATCGCCAATGAGATGTTTGCTTTGGCCGATGGCGCCACGATGAGCGGCAAGAAAGATGCCATTGTCAACATCGGCGGTTTTCTGGCAATGAACGACGAAACCCTCTACCAGCGCGCCTGCAGCGAACTGATCTTATGGGAGGGATTCCCCACCTATGGCGGGTTGGCCGGTCGGGACCTAGATGCCATGGCGGTCGGTTTGTGGGAGGGATTAGATGAATCTTATCTGGCCTACCGGGTTGGTCAGGTGGCTTATCTCGGTGATGGACTGCTTGCGGTAGGGATCCCGATCGTTGAGCCGCCGGGTGGGCACGCAATATACATAGACGCAAAAAGGTTGCTTCCGCATATTCCACGCGATGAGTTCCCCGGTCAGGCGCTGGCGGTTGAGTTGTATTTGGAGGGTGGGATCCGCGGCGTGGAACTCGGCTCAGTGGCTTTCGCCCACTCCGATCCCGACACCGGTGAAATGCAATACCCATTGATGGAATTGGTCCGGCTGGCCATCCCCCGCCGGATGTACACCCAGGCGCATATGGACTTTGTGATCGCCACTCTCACCCGCATCGGCGAGCGACGTGACTCGATCCGCGGTTACCGCATCACCTACGAAGCCGAACTGCTGCGTCACTTCACAGCATGTTTCGAGCCGTTGTAGGGGAAAGGTGGTAATTGCACCCTGATAGCGAATCTCAGGATACTATCACCCGACTCTCTGAGGTATGCCTGATGTATTCCTGGGTGCATTTGTCTGAGTTTAGAGGCGCCCAGATATCACGGCTATTCCAACGGTGCATTTGATGGTGATACAGATATATTAACCGGTTCCGGAGTCCAATTCGAATGCAGTGGCAGCGGACAAATAGATTGCGCTTCTTTGTACATCTCCCGAATGCGGAGGTTGAACATCCTACACCAGGTCACCGGAGCATTCAACCACGAGATATCACCTTCTTTAGCCGCCTCGAATATTTCAGTTGCCGACATAGATAAACATACGATGACTGATTGAGGATAAAATTGTTGGCAGGACTTCGGTAGTTGCATATACATTCGTAAGTAGACTCGGCCCACCTCCCACCGCAGCATGGGCCCAGCACCAGTCTCCACAGGCTGGGTAAGCCATGGTCGAGCAGGCCCTATTACTATCATCGTCACGAACAAACTAATGTATGACGCAGTATGTAGCAGTGTCCAAGCTGCTTTAAAAGGGTAAACAAGCAGCTTGACAAGCTTTTGGTTACCAATTCGCTTCAGTGTCCAGTTTTTATTTATTCTCATCTGAGCATGTCTCTGACATCGCCTGCTATCCAGCATATTCGGTAGGATGCAGAATTTGCCAAAGCAAAGACCCTGGCTTGTATTCACCTGATCCTACTGTAATGTCTTTCATCCCTTTTAGGCTTTACAAACATCTAACAAAGATGAACGACCGTAGCGATTCGAGATTGTCGTACTGCATAAGATCCGCTACCCAACCTTCCACCAAACTGTCCGTTGGTCCAGAATTTCTAGCCATATCAAGAAATAGCAAAACTCACTTAGCATCAACCAACTGGCTTTACTGAGCCAAGTCTGATGCGCGCTGACAGTCTTGCTCCAATATGGTATCCTCAGAACTGTTCTTCTACTATTCAAAGATCGCTCGCATTTCATCAGGTTGAGATCCTGTATGGCCACTGCCGAGTTCGTCCTCCCACAGGTCCAAACATACGACCGGCGCACGCCAGTGCGCTGGATCCTGTCACACGTCAGTCGCCATTGGTGGCTGGTAATTATGACCATTGCTGGTGCCATCGGCAACGCGATCCTGGCAGCCGCTATTCCCATTCTCGTTGGTCAAGCATTCAACGCCGTCTTGACCGATCCTCCTGACCTGACTCATTTGGGTCGCATCGCACTGCTCATCATAGGATCGCAGGCCTTGCGAGGGATATTGCAATTGGGTCGCAATTTTGGGGCTGAACTCACCGGCCAACGGATAGAACGCAACATCCGCGATGAGTTGTATTTAAGCCTTCTCGGTAAGAGTATGACCTTCCACAGCATACAGCCCGTGGGCGACACGATGGCCCGCGCCACCAACGACGTGCGTGAGATTAATCTGATGTTCAACCCCGGGCTCAACCTGGTGATCGGTTCAGCAATTTTCCTGATCTTGCCGCTTATAGTGGCTCCCTCCTACCATCCTTCCTTGATCATCGTCCCAGCAATCTTTGTCATAGGCTATATCCTTTCCCTATGGCAGTACTTATTTGAACTTAATCCGATATCTGATGCTATTCGGAACGCCTTTGGCGTAATGAACGCCCGCTTAGCAGAGGTTCTTGATGGCATTGAGGTTGTTAAAGGAAGCGCTCAAGAGCAGGAAGAAGCAAAACATTTTACATCTGACGCTCACGCTTTCCGGGATGCCTTCGTCAATCAGGGAAATGTCCAGGCACGATACTTACCCTTATTGCTGATCGGTCTCGCCACCGCCGGCGCATTTGTGCACGCCTTGATACTCAATCGTGGCGGAGCCCTCGATCTAGGTCAAGTGGTGGCTTATATTAGCTTGATCCAACTCTTCCGCTTTCCAACTTTCGTCTCCATTTTCGCCTACTCACAAGTGTCCCTCGGTATGGCTGGCGCTCGCCGCATTCTCAACCTCATCCGACAGAAGACAGAGCTCAGTCATAACCCGGGCGGTTACGCTGGTGAGATGCAGGGTGAAATTGAGTTCCATAGTGTGACCTTTGCCTATGGGGAGGGAGAGAACAACCTGGAAGATGTCTCCTTACACGTTGCGCCCGGACAAACCGTGGCGATAGTGGGTCAGACTGGCACCGGGAAAACAACCTTGGCCACGTTGATCAACCGCATTCACGATGTAAGCCGCGGACAGGTTCTAGTAGATGGGATTGACGTGCGCGAGTGGAACCTGGCTGCCCTCCGACGCCAGATCTCGATCATCGAACAAGATGTATTTCTCTTCTCGCGCACATTGGCTGAAAACATTGCCTTTGGGTGCCCCGGAGCTACCCAAGCGGAGATCGAAGCAGCGGCACGAGCTGCTCAGGCTCATGACTTCATCACTAGCTTCGTCGACGGCTACCAGACTATGGTCGGCGAACGAGGGATGACGCTCTCCGGTGGTCAGCGCCAGCGCATCGCCCTGGCTCGGGCTTTCCTGACCGATCCGAAAATCCTAATCCTTGACGACTCAACTAGCTCGATCGACAGCGCCACAGAAGATCAGATCCAACGCGCCATCTTCCGCGCTGCCCAGGGACGGACCACGGTCATCATCACCCATCGCATTTCCCAGATCCGTTGGGCTGACATAATCGTCGTACTGCGCGGGGGACGTGTCGCCGCGATCGGATCCCACGATCATCTCCTGGCGACCTCTGAGCCCTATCGCAGGATTTTCGCTCGCTACAGGGAAGATTGACTGATGGGATTCTTCTCCGGGTTGGGCACAGAAGCCTACGACCGGTCATACAGCGATCGCGAACTTGTCCGCCGTATGTTCGGCTATTTCATCCCCTACCGTCGCAAGCTGGTAATAGCCAGCTTGGCCATCCTGATCATTGCCACTGGAGGTGCAGCTACACCAATCTTGATCTCACGCGGCGTTGATCTGATGGCGGAGAACATCTCTGCTCAATTAACATCGGTCCTGATCGGCGCCCTCTTCACCTTGGGAGTCTTGATTTGGGCTGCCAATTGGGTGGGCCGACGCCTGATTTCGCGGGCAGTAGGAGATGTCATGCTCGATCTTCGGCGTGATGCCTTTCTCGCCGCCGTCGGACACGACCTTTCTTTCTACGATAAGTTCTCTTCAGGTCGAGTGGTAAGTCGCATCACCTCCGATACCCAAGAATTCGCCCAGGTGGTGGTACTGATCACAGACCTTTTCGCTCAGATGTTTCAAGCCCTCTTCCTGCTGATAGTCCTGGCTCGCATCAACGGTCGTCTTTCTCTTTGGCTGATGGTGATGTTACCGGTTATCTTCGCTGTAGCACTCGGTTTCCGTCGCCTGGCACGGTACGTCACTCGACGCGGCTTCCGAGCCATGGCTAACGTCAACGCCGCGATCAAGGAGGCGGTGACCGGGATCGCCGTGGCCAAGAACTTCCGCCAGGAAGCCGCCATCTACGACGAATTCGATCAGATCAACCAGCAATCTTATCGGATCAATGTCCGTCGCGGTTTCGTGCTTTCGACAATCTTCCCTACTCTGAACATGCTGGCTGGCGCCGGTACGGCGATCCTGGTGTACGCTGGTGGAACAAGCGCCGCGCAGAGTGTCATCACTATTGGCGCCTGGTACCTGTTTATCTTGAGCCTGAATCGTTTCTGGTTTCCCATACTCAACCTGTCCGCTTTCTGGACAAATATCCAGAATGGGCTTTCAGCTGCTGAGCGCGTCTTCGCCCTCATCGATGCCGAGTCGGCGGTGACCCAATTCAACTCCCGACCGGTACCCCATCTACGAGGCGAGATTACGTTCAAAGACCTGTACTTCCACTACCAACCTAACGAGCCGGTTCTACGGGATTTTCGCTTACACATTCGGCCCGGCGAAAACCTCGCGTTGGTGGGCCATACAGGTGCGGGAAAATCGTCGATCGCCAAGCTGATCACACGCTTTTATGAATTCCAAGGTGGGCGACTACTGATCGATGGGATGGACATCCGCTCATTAGATCTATTTCAGTACCGTCGCCAGTTGGGAATCGTCTCCCAGGTCCCGTTCCTCTTCTCCGGCACCGTCGCTGACAACATCCGCTATGCCGACCCCGAGGTGAGCGAGGAGGAAATTGAGACACTGGCCCGACAGATCGGCCATGGTACGTGGCTGGAGACATTGCCAGATGGCTTAATGACCGAAGTTGGGGAGCGAGGGGCCCGTCTCTCGATGGGGCAGCGTCAGCTGGTGTCACTGATGCGGGTCTTAGTACAGCGTCCGGCGATCTTCATCCTGGACGAGGCCACCGCCAGCATCGACCCCTTCACTGAGGATCAAATCCAGCAGGCGCTGGCGCTGATTCTGGCCGAGAGCACCTCGATCGTGATCGCCCACCGCCTGTCAACGGTGAAGGCGGCCGACCGGATCGTCGTGTTGCGGCAAGGCGAGATCATCGAACAAGGGAACCACAAGTCGCTGATGAACAGTGGTGGCCACTACGCCGAACTATACAACACCTACTTCCGTCACCAGTCGCTGGAGTACATCGAAAACATCCGTCAGGCGGCGTTGGGTGATTAGTAGTGGGGAGTGAAAATACCCCAAACCTGAAGGGGGACTGGCTGGGACCGATCCCAACAACAAAACCCCCGCCGACTATGCTACCGCCAGCGGGGGTACCTAAGGGGAACAAGCACAGTATTTGCTACGGTGGATGTCTGGGTGAAAATATCCTTTAGTCCTATGGAACGGCGGGATGGCCTCCCAAATCTTTGACCAATCTGATCAGTTCATGGCGGAGATCCAGGAGAGATTTAAATGCAGGATCGGGCAGATTAGCCCCGTAGACATTAGCTAAGTTTTCAATTACATGTACCGCTTTGGCTACCCGTTCTGCGAGCTCTTCTTTAATTGCCTCATCGATTGCTGAGTAATCCATCACTCACTCGCCTCCATTCTTATCGACATTGCGAATTTGGGAGGTCCCAGAATAGCTGAATTGAAACAACTGTGTCATCATAGCCCATATCGTAATCGTACTCGGGCCAATATATCCAGGACCAGTATTTCCTTCCGATTTCAACTTTCATCCGGTGATCAACCTGTGGCTCGAAGTAGATTAGTCCCTGGTCCGTAGTCTCAAATGCAACTAGCGCATGGCCAAAAACAAGTTTAGGAAACTCAATAAGAACTACCGCCATGCGTATACCCTGAGCCGCCGCTGCTTTCTGCAAATCACAGGCGAAATCGAGACAGACATACTCCGGCGTATAAGCGTTCCAATTCACCGTATTTTTATTGAGGAAAGCTATCATTTCGTCGAAAGTGGGATTGCGTAATCTAAGCGAGGGTTGTGAAGCTGATCTCGTTGCCACAATATCTGATGCTGTAAGATATTGTAATGTGGGTGTTGGTGTAGGAATTGGAGGTTGTTCTGGCGGCACGAATGCACAGGCTGACATCAAAACAAACAACATCAAACTTGCCCAAAGGCATCTTCCCTGCATCATATATCCTCTCTCACCTCCCTTCATTTTCTGCCAAAGATCAGCCATAGCACGCCATAAACGAGTATGGCAGCTGGCATGAGCGGAATTAGATAGCTAATCCAGCCCACAACAAAATCGAATAATATGCTACCAATACCCAAGATAATTGGGATTGCAATGAAACGCAAAGTGTGGATTGGGGTAATTAATATAGACCCAAATCATATTACACCCCCATCATACAACCTGGCTTGCATTTCGACCCGCATCCCCGGTCGCTAATGGTTAGGTAGCGTTCCGGGGGGATTGCGTCCTTATCCTCGTAGAGTTGACTCCCACGAGCTTCCCTACCCGACTTCAGCATCAGGCATCTGAATCTTCAGATGGATCTCACCTTCGACCGGGCTGGATCGATCAGTAAGGAGTTCAAAGCTAATAGGATACTCCGACTTGAAATCGGAACTAGCAAATGCGTCGAATGCAATGTCTACAATGGCGATCTGAACGGGCGGCCCTGGGAAGATGCCAACCGTTCCCGCACTATGGGCAACGTACCTCTCTACATCTCCGACCGTGTCCATCATGTACAGCACTTGGCGCTTTCTCACAAGGACACTACCTTCGCCCATTCTGAATTCCTCCATCATTTCCACCAACAGGTCGAAGCTCACCTGCCACCAAACTGCAATAGCATCCCCCGTGTTTTCCACAGCGAATGTGACTCGGTTCGCATGACCCCCACCAGCCGGTAACGAAACTATATATTCATCATGAAGCAGACCATCCTCGCCGAGGAAGGCGAAACGCAAACTCGGCCTGGCCGCCGCCTGCAAAAGGGCGTATCTTGCCTCCCAGAATGCGACGACCGCAAGCGGAATGAGTGAAAGAGCAACGATCAACTGGCCAAGGCTAATCTTGTCACTTGTCGAGAGCTGCCAACAAGAGCCTAGCAAGAGAGTGAGTCCAATAGATGCTGCTTCCAGAAACAAAATCAAAGCGATTATTTTTGGCCATCCGCTTCCACCGTTCTTCTTATCCATAGCTTGTATCACCTGCAACAGCGCTTCCTAACGGCCTTGAGATCAGCTGCCCGGCGGTTCGGCGATCACTAGCGACCTGCGATTTCGCGCCGCTTGTATGCGGCGGCAGCAACAGTGGCGATGACGACAACTAGAAAGTACACGGTTAATGCTATCTGGAGGAGATCAACGACAGTGAAGTGCTTGCTGAGCTCGAGCCCGATGGACGTTCTGTAACTTCGGGCTAGGAGTTCAGAGTATGACGAGGCCCAATGTACACTGCATAAGTGGTAGAAACCGGGAAAGATAAGGACCGAGGCGAAGAAACCAGTGAGTGAGTGAAACAATAGGCGACGGTGGCTCCAGACGTCCGGGCTACCTCCAGCTATTGCGGGAGAGAGGTCGTCGAACCAAAGAACGCGCGAGTAATACACAGTCAGGTCGATCAAGACGTATGCGGCGGGCACGAGTGCGAGAAAGCGCGTGCAGCCCTGAGATAGCCATGAAGACCAGACGGACATGGCTGCTAATGTGAATGCCACGAGCAATGCGATGTCCTGCCACCACGGCAAGGCCTTTCGATGGAGGCGATCATAGGTGCCCGCGAAGAGCTTGCGGCGGGATAGACGCGAGAAACAATAGATCAAGCTTATCTTGGTGAACCAAGTGGTCGCTTTGAAAGGGATAAAGACGAGGCATCCGTGACGACGCAACACCAAAGGGTCAGACTGCGCGCGGAATGTGGATGGGCGTTGTCTCATACGGTTCTCAGCCTCTTTTGGGGCACCCCACAGGGTCAGTGAGCCGCCCAACTATTTTTATATGGCGACGATTCCCCTAACATGATAAAAGACTAGACGGAACAATCGTAATAATATCTTGTATAGGCAGCTATTCCGGCACCAGTCCCCAACAATCATAAAAACAGCCCAACCTCCTGCGAAGTCGGGCTTCTTGTTTCGATGTAAGTACCTCGCTCCCCACTGCGCCGAGGCTATATTCAGGACATTAGATTACATTATTCTGCTCGATGATGCAAGGGAAGAAGATATCGCCCCCAATCGGAGGGGAACCGGCTGGGAGCTAAGCTGCCCGCCAACCAGAGCCTTAAGGCATTTTCATCCCCATCGAATGACTTAGCATGCGTTTGACTGACAAACGTGCTGCTATTCGTTTTTTGAGCGATGTCTTACGTATACCGAATTTCATTGCTACCAATCCTCGCCGTATTTAATACCAAGGGAAACTACACCATTGCTCCACAACTCCATTTCCTCTTCCATAATATCTCCCCAGGAGTTTACAGCTTCCAAATCTCCAGCAAATTCAGCATCAAACATATTTTGTAGTGCATTTATGCTCAAAACCAGATGGTGATGTGTGGCTTTGACACAAGATGCAGGTTGGTAGTCATCAACCATTTTTACCAACTCATCCAGTTTGGTTCTAAACAAAGGTTGGTTCTCGATCACGGCATCCATTTCGTCCATGAAGAGGTCAAACTCATCCATGAACTCAATGTAATCCTTGATGCCTTGATCGCATTCGCTGAGTGCAACTGTGGGTATGGGTTCAATTCCAAGGGCTTCTTTCTGCTGACTAATTGTTGAGACAATCCTAAAGATGATATAGACAGCAATGATTATCCCAACTGCACTTTTTTTCTTTTTGTCCATCATTGCCTCCTTTCCGCTGGGATGGAGACACCACGAGTAAAACGACAGTAGGGGGGTCAGCCATTTCACTCATGGATAGCAGTTCCCAACGAACATAAGAACAGCCCGACCTCCTGCGAAGTCGGGCTGTTGTGTATCGATGTAAGTGCCTCGCTCCCCACTGCGCTGAGGCTATAATCTGTATGATTAGATTACAACAAATCTAGTGGCTATTCAAGGTGGGAAATGAATTTGCCCCCAACCTGAGGGGGACAGGCAAGGATTAGTCCCCACGTGTTATAGTATGTTGAAACCAGTCCTTGGAGTATATCGAGAACATCCGTCAGGCGGCGTTGGGTGATTAGCAGTGGGGAATGAAAATACCCCAAACCTGAAGGGAGACCGGCTAGGGGCTTTGGCGTACTGGCTTGTGTTTGCAAAGTCACGCCAGATTTATTTTAGGTTTGAATGGGGCCAGCATCAGACAACCATAGGAACCCGAAAGGGATAGGTAGGTGTCTAATAGGCCTAGGGGAACATTTAACCACACGCTCAACATCAACAAAGTGTTTCATCGCTTTGTCCCCCTTTTATGGCGCTTGCTACGGATGGATCACTTGATAAGATACACAAGATTCAACACATCGACTCGCTGTGTCAATAGTCTACTTGATTCACGTTTCGTTCCGCGGAAACAGCACTTGCTAGCTTCTCAGTGACCCAGCTATTTAAACTCTTGTTGGACTTCTTCGCATCAATAAATATCTGTCGATGTAAATTAGGTTCAATTCTTACAACGAACTGCCCCGAGAATGGCCTTTCTGGTTCTTCATTTCGAGAAACGCAGAATTCTAAATAATCATCAACTGAATCCTCAAATTCTTGACGTAATCCATCTACACAATCTGACTCAAAC
This sequence comes from Anaerolineae bacterium, assembly GCA_030605795.1. Classification (GTDB taxonomy): domain Bacteria; phylum Chloroflexota; class Anaerolineae; order Anaerolineales; family E44-bin32; genus DUEZ01. Next base: position 15,738 of record JAUWHR010000012.1, read on the forward strand.
GTGATCACATCTCGCAGATTAATGACTTCGCCATGAAATATATGTGCTTCATCGTCGAATTCAACGTTTGCGAAATATCCTTTATATTGCATCATGGCTTTACTCCTGCTTCTTGAAGAAATCTACGAACAGACTTCACCATGCTTTTATTGGTTTCCTTTTGAGGATGTGGTCTATGAAATACAGCCTTCCTTCCTTGTAAAGCTACCCTCACTCTTGATCCTTTGCCTTCTGAGATATCAGCGTTTAGTGCAGCAAATAGCGCCTCAATATCTGTCCATCTTATATTAGCTAGTGTAGGTTCAGCATATATTGCGTCCAGAGTTCTCCGATGCTTTTTCCTCACGAAATAATAGTATCACATAGTGATACTATTTTCAACAGGGAATTTTGATGAACTCAATTTTCCCCTAACGAATATGTCCCAAGTCCTGTCGACATTAAGCATGGTTTGACTGTATGATGGAGTGAGCTTACCCCACAAGATGACCATTTCTTATCGGAGATCAGTTGTGAAGTGGCGGATATTCACCTGTCTGTTGATCCTGTCTCTGGCTTTAGGCCCTTCCGCCCAGAGTGCTCATACAGATTCCTCAGGTTGGGAAACCGTTGGGGATGGGATTGAGTATCAAGAATTTCGCCTTCCGGGTCCAAACCGAGCTTTCGTAGCCCGGATGGATCGGAACAATCTAAATGTCATCCTTGAAAGCAGCATTGCGCAAGGGACTCTGGCGCAGGGCAAAGAGACGGTCAGCGGCATGGCCAGCCGGTACGATCAGGCAATCAACGCCTGGGACGGCAACTGGGGCTCCCGCAATCAAGTAGTGGTAGCGATCAACGGCTCCTTTCATAACCTTGAGACGGGGGTTCCCCAGTCAGGGCTCATCCATTCTGGATGGTATACCAAGCGGTTTGGCGATTATGCGGGCGGAAGTGGATTTGCCTGGAAATTAGATCGAAGCGTATTCATCGGCGGTTGCGTTTATCACCAGTCAGCGCGGCAGGTTATTACTAATCTCTTCACAGGTAATACACGGAGAATTAATGGTATTAACCAAGACCGAGAAGAACATGAGACGGTCGTCTATACTCCGCAATACGATCGCGATAGTCACCAAGACGACTCGGGTGTTGAAGTTCTGGTAGAACTTATCCAACCACTTGGAATCCTGCCACTGCCCGAAATAAACATAGGTATTGTGAGAGAGATTAGGGATGGCCAGGGTTCCATCCCTATTCCCTTTGATCACATCGTCATCTCAGCACATGGCAGATCAAGGATCGCACTGCTTGAGAATTATAAGGTGGGTGATATAGTTGGCATCTCCCTCGAAATCACCCATCTCGAAAAAAATTGCGCGACACCGAACCCCCTGGATTGGACAAGTACTTACGCAAGCATTGGGGGCAGTTTCGTCTTTCTCAAAGATGGTGCCATCCAGAGCTTCGACAACTTAGGCGCCGTCCAGCGTCACCCGCGAACCGCAATATGCTTCAATGATGCCTTCATTTATTTCATCGTGGTTGATGGCCGTAATGATCGGTACAGCATTGGCATGACCATCACAGAGTTGGCCGCGTTCTGCAAGGATACCTTAGGCGCCAGCTGGGGCATCAACCAAGATGGCGGCGGCTCATCAACGATGTGGGTTAATGGCGAGGTAAAGAATTCGCCTTCTGATGGGCAAGAACGATGGGTGGCCAATGGAATGATGATGGTAGTTGTAGAGCCGATGGACCGATCAACTACATTCTGGCCCGGCGATCAGGTAATAGCCTTATATGCCACAAATCTGCACCTCGGTCCGGGTACGAATTACGCAGCGATATCTTCCGTGGCGGAAAACGCGGAAGGTGTTATTTTACCCAACCTCAATTATCTAAACGGGGTTCTTGCCAAGGGTACCCATTGGTGGAAAGTCGATTTTGCAGGAGTAGTCGGCTGGGTAGATGAGGATGCACTGGCTTTGGAAAGATAATCGTATCCTGCCTCTGCCTTACACCCACAGACCTCCAGCCCAACCATAAAAATAGCTTCGGCTATGAGAAGAGCTTTCTCCGACCAGGTCGAAATTTTGATAACAAGCTTCATTTCGAGGAACCCACAAACAAGCTATTGAAATGGATTCTAAAGCCGGCTAGGAACGCGCATCATACTTTGATCTCATTGCCCTCCAAAGACCATTGTGCTAGATTAATCTACGCGGCGTGAAAAATAAATCGAGGATCGAGCATGTCACCCACTCCAAGATTGACCCTGAAAGACGATTACGTTGACGACCCAGGTTGCCCGATCTGTGGTCAACCAGCGCTTCAGGTCGTCCACGTCAAGACCTTGCCCGATTACGTTAATTGCGACAACTGCGGATCAGCCTTCGTCGTCGAGGATGGTGGGGAGCGGGTAATGTACGGCAAGATCGATAAAGTGTATCCCGAGACCCAACACTTCGCGTTACGTCAATGGGTATGGCCCGAGACCGTTGAGAAGCAAGCCGCCTCCGAGCATCCCCCTACGGCTCCGATCGAGACGCCAACTGCTCCCTTCCTCGAGGAACCTACACCGCTTGAAACGTCCTTATCTGAAGCGGTGGTCCCTCCAGTCGCTGTACCCATTCCAACTGAACCTGAAATCTCTCCATCACCGGAACCGCTCGTCCTTGAACCAGAGGCCGAACCCGACTCTCATGAAGCGCCCCTCATAGCGCCCTCAGGACCTGAAGATACGCTCGGCATGGAGATCGATACACCCATCCTACCTACCTCACCTGAGATCCAAGTGTCACCAACCCCAGCATTAGAGACGCTAGTTGGAGAAGATGAGGTCTCAACCGAGCCCCTCTTCACACTCAGAGAGAACGATCCTCCACCTGGGCAGCGGTTTCGGGTGGTCATCACAGGGACGAAGGTTAAGTTCCCAGGCGATATATGCGCTCACTGCTCTACCAAACCTGTTCGCGGACGACTAGCCTTGACAGGTTCACTCCCTAAAGGCCGGGGTATTGGTCAGCGCCAGTCATCCACTTTCAACCTGCCTCTTTGCGCAGAGTGTCACAAACGCGCTGCTCAGCGGAGCGAAGAGGAGAAGGGCGCTCGTTTGCAGGTACATTTGGTTTCCGCCTTGGTGGCGTTGGTGCTGCTAGTAGCCGCACTCGCTTTGGGGATCAATCCCGTTGAGGAAGGTTTGATGGGTGTCATGATCCTGGTCATCCTAGCCGCGGTAGGCTACACAGCTCCCGCAATGCTATTGCTCAGCCGTATTGGCCCCTACCCCGTCTCAGAGGACGCTGCCTACGTGCGTTCTACTCTATTAGTGCCCAGTGAGGTTCAAAGCCTGGAAACTGCTTTCGAATGGCGTAACCAAGCCTATGCTGAGCGCTTCCACCTGTCCAACGAGGAATACATTCTAGGCAAAGTGGTAAAAGTGAAAGACCGAAGCCCTCCGCCCGAGTCCCAATCTTGAAGCCCCAGCTACAGGAGACTCCCCTAGAAGACCCGGCGCCAGCTTAGGACGCCACCAGGAAGGACTGAGTTCGGCTTCGATTAGGTAATGTATAGTAGGAAAAGTCGAACTCGCCGATCTTGTATCCCACATTGGGTCATGCTACAGCATGGATTCATCGCCTTAAGTACGACGCCGTGATCCCCCTCGGTGGAACCCACTGTCAGTGGTGTAGTGAGCCGATATCCCCACATGAAAGCGCCCCGGATCAAGATTGACCTTCCCAAACAGAAACAAATTTGGAATAAACAGGTGGTAAAAGAAAAGAAACATCGAATTAATCCCATAACTCGTATTCATGCTAGAGAGCTACGACGTAGTCAGACACCGATCGAAGAAAGACTCTGGCGAGAACTTCGATCGCGCCAGTTCGTTGGAATGAAATTCCGACGCCAACATCCAATTGGCAACTTTATTGTGGATTTCTATTGTGCTGATAAGAGGCTACTCCAACCCTCACCCCCTACCCCGGTAGTGGACCCCAAAAACCGGACACCTAACCAAGTAGGATCTAGACTGTAAAATGGAGATCCACGATGGCGAAACGGCGCAGCTTCACCCCCGAGTTCAAAGCCAAGGTTGTGCTTGAAATCCTAATTGAAGACAAAAGCATGGCCCAAGCGAGCCGGAAATATGGGATCAAGGATTCGGTTCTGTCTCGCTGGAAGCAGGAATTTATAAAATGCTCTCCA
>JAUWHR010000013.1 GCA_030605795.1 Anaerolineae bacterium
GCGCACAAGGCGGCACGTCATTTTTGGCGTCTTTCCTTCTGCCTGCTCCGTTGTGTTGTTCGCTTGGCCGTCTTCCGCCCGCTTACTCTATAGGCTTCAGTGGCATTGGAGCGCCCGGCCCGCTGTCGCAACGCCTCGTATCCCATGAACATCCATGGGGCAGTGATTACGAGTGCCCAGAAGACAGCGACAATCCATAGATCCATCCCGCCCTCATTCATAGGACGGGTACCTGGGCTTCGTCTGGACACAACGACAGACCCAAAGTTCCTGGGCCAGTGTGAATCGAGATCGCGGGACTCAAATCAGTCACATGGAGTTCTAGACAGTCGAATCGTTCGGCCACCCGGGACTCCAACACCTTAGCCTCCTCGAGTGAGTCAACATGGATCACCGCTGCTCGCACTGGGCGACCACCGGCATAATGAGCGCCCAGGTCGAGCATGCGGTTGATCGCCTTTTTCTTAGTGCGCACGCGCTCCAGCGCGTCCACGCGACCTTCGTTCAGGTGCAGAAGCGGTTTGATGCTTAGCGCTGTGCCCAGCAGCCATGACGCACCACCGACCCGGCCGCCCCGGTGCAGGTACTCGAGCGTATCCACGACAAACAGCACCTTGGCCCTTGAGGCTGCAGCGCGGGCGGCCTCTTCAACTTCCTCCAGTGGCTTCCCTTGAGATGCAGCACGTGCGGCGGCAAGGGCGGCGAAACCCAATCCCATCGTCGTCAATCGGGTGTCCACGATGCGCACAGGCACGCGGTCAAAGTCGGACAAGGCTATCTGGGCGGAGTTGATCATGCCGCTCAGCTCGGTCGAGATCAGCGGGGCGACGATGGCGTCATGTTCTGTTGCCAGTTGCTCGTAGATGCGGAGGAAGTCTTCGGGATTGGCCTGGGTAGTCGTCGGATGGATAGGGTCGTCTCTTAGCCGTCGAATGAATTCGGTAGGTGTGATATCCACCCCGTCAAGCAGCGTTTGAGACCCCCATAGGACTATAGCTGGTATCACGTGGATGCCATTCTGGTCGACCAATTTGGCCGGCAAATAGGCGGTACTGTCGGTGAGCACTGCGACTTTAGCCATTTCAATCCTCCGGCGAATAAGACGAAAGAATTAAGTAAATAAAAAGGGCTACACGCCCACGATCTTTAGAACCTCCCGGGTGAACTCAGCCAGGCGGCGGCGGTTCTCCGCGGTCAGCTCCGATAATATGCTTTGGTACTTATTTGCCTGCGCAAGAAATACACTGGCCATCCGCCGATTGACACGCTCGACCAACGATAGGCCTGCGCTGAGTCCCGACAGGGCGCTCAGCCCTATCTCGCCGGGGAGCCCGATGTTGCGCAGGATCACGAGCAGGCCGTTCGCTTCGGCTACGTCTTTCAATAAGTTCAAGCTAAGGACAATCGCGGTGACCATTTCGGTTAGATAGATGATGGGCGAGCGCTGGTCTGAGAGGCGTGCCAGCAGCTCATTCAGCAGGGTTTCATACCCGCTCACCTTGCCCACCCGCAACTGCTCGAGGATACGGATTTTGACTTGCTCCCATTCCTCCTCGACCCAGTCACCCCCAGCCAGATCGGCGAGAGTTCTGGCGGCGAGGGGCGTGGGCCGAAAGACGACTGTGGAGCGTCCTGGGCCGCCCGGATCCTCTGGCCGTTGGTACTCCGCCTTGACTAGCTCGCGATCTTCCAGCAGTCGCAACATCTCGTAGGCGGTCACCTTTCCCACGCCTACGCGCTTGGCTAGCGTGGAGTAGTGAATCGGTTCCCCACTATGGCGGTAAAGATCGAGGAGCTTGCTCAGGAATTCCTGTTGGCGCCCGGTTAATCGCTTCATGTTTCCCTCAAGTTATCTGATGAGTCTAAACCCCTTGTATACAAGGTTGTTGACAAGCATCCGGCGTGGATCTGGTATCTTTATGTGGACTGTGTAGAATAGGAGAACAGTGGTCATAAAGGACTCGACCTCTCTGCCAGCGCAGTGGTGATCATGAGTCCGCGTTCCCTGAACTCACACACGGACAATCAGCGGAAGATGCTTCAATTGCGGTAATTGCCTCTCGCTCTGGCTCGAAAGTCCAAGCCATCCCTGTTTGTTCCTCCTCCAAATGCATAGACAATTCCCTTGGCCATCGCACTGCTCCCAATTGAGGCATTACACGCCTCGCTCGTTCGATGAACCGTGCACTGCGCAGCGGATCGGAGGCCCGGCTCCACCAGAACTGCGCCCTTCTAGGATCCAGCCCATACGCTACCATGGCCAATGGATAGTGGCGTGCCAGTGCTTGTATGATCTGCGAGGCTTCAAGGGCGTACATCTCTAACGCTTCCTTCGGCCCGCTCTTCTCCAGCTTAATGGGGTGGATGAGCCCTCTGAGCAGGACATATCGAACGCGTTTCCTTTCCCGTCGGTAGTGCAGGTTGATTATAGTCTCGACACCAAAGCGCGAATCCCTGATGGACGTCACTAGAGGGAGAATGTCCTTGCGCAAAAGGGCGCGTTCCCCGGAGAGCGGGCGTAAGGGATTCATCGTTTCAATCAGGCCTTGCCCGCGAGAAGGGTAGCCGATGACCATGTCGGTCTCCCCTACGCTGAGGGGATGCAGTATCTGGGCGATGTGGTCGGTTTCCAGATTCAGCAAGTCCGCGTCTACAAAGAGGATCACCTCCCCTTTTGCTTGTATAACTCCCTCTGCCATGGCATATCCCTTCCCTCGATTCTGGGGCAGGAAAATGGCATGTACCTTTTCGTGGTTGGCGAAATTCCGCAAGACGGCGGCGGTCTCGTCTGTAGATCCGTCGTCGATGGCGACGACGGCATGGATCAGAGGTGAGACGAGTAGGGTTTCGAGAACAGCGGCTAATGTGTTCTCCTCGTTATATGCACATACAATGGCTGTGCAGGTCTTGCTTCTCGAGCTACTTGAACTTCCTGGCATTTCCTTATCTACCTCGCTGCGGTGGCATGCTGGGTATAGCGTGGGCTGAAAATGTGCTCATTTCAGAACGTAATGGGCTGTGTGGTCCCGGGAACTGCAACCACGGGCTCACCACCCGAATAATCCGAAAAAGACGAATAATCCGAATATATTATAGCGATCATGGGTGTATATGTCAAGGGCTTGATTTCCTCCCCTTGGAACAACGGGGGGTCCACTACAAGGGGCCCTCGGGTCTCTCTGTTCTAACGGGCGAACCCTTATTCACGTATATGCTTAGCAAGGAACAAACGATTGGGATCTCGCGCGATCTACTCAGCGCCACTGCTGAACTCTCACCCTCGAGGGTGAAGGATAAACACTACCTTTCAGCCAGCGATCGCAACATGTGGGGATGGAAGGGGCACAGGATCGTCGCCTCATATTCCAAGACCTGTGTTGAACTCGGATCCCGAAAAGGGCTCTTTAGCATGCGCCTCCCAGTTCTTCGCTTGCATCTGATATACCAGGTGCTCAAAGTTCAGCTGACTTTCAAGCTCTGCGAAACGCCTCAAACACCCAGGGTGACAGACATCAATGCCTATTTGGATTCAAACCTCAACATCAGAGACCCCTGTATCATCCGGCCCCAGACGTCCCAAAGGTATGGAAACCTGAACATCGAGAGGTTCCCGCGCCTTGCTAAATGCCGGGCGCAAGAGCTGCCGGATAAGCTCGGCAACCTACTGAGAAGTCTGGCGTAGATAAACCATGGCCTACGGCCAGGTTTTTTATACGGTGGCAGGCAAAGGGCTAGGAAAACGAGGGTGGGACTATGTACAAGTACTATTGTAAGGGGAGTTGGTGGAAGAGGAAAAATTGGGCCGAGTTGCCGAGAAAGGAGATTGTGTTATTTTTCTCTACACCTCATTGTGTGACTTGCCAAAGTCACCGTGTGCTTTCGCCCTTCCACGGGGATGGTTGCCATTAATATGGTTGTTATCTTTAAAAGATGAAACAGAACAAGTAGATGATTAATTCTTCGGTGGTCACAGCTCGCTCATTGCACTTGAGTTTCGACCTTCAAAGTGAGGGCGTTGCCGTGACTTTCTCAACTAGCACCAATGGTTACTTACAATACCCGGTTGACTGCTGTATATTTTAGATAAATGGATATTAACCGAAGAATAGCCAAAATACCATTTGCTGTCTTATATGGAATATTAGCTTTATTGGTCTCCTTCAACTGGTTAAGAGTTTTTTTATTCCAAAAAGAATTCTCCGTTTTTGAGAGTGAACAACCCTGGGATTATTATTTGTCAAGTATTGCTTCTCGGCTGTTTGGAATTGAACAAAGACAATATTTTATCTTTGCTCTCCCCATAATGCTGATTATCATATATGGTGCGTTAAAGCTTACTGGTTGGTTAATTAGTTTAGACAAAAAAACTGAAATCAAGGGTGATAATCACACAGCCATAGTCGCAATCTTGTTGATACTGCCGGTTTCCTTAGGAGTTCACAAACTTTTGGGTCCAGGGTGGCGAAACCACCTTCTTCCAGGAGCTGTGCTTATTATTACCTTCAGTATTTGGACTGGAATTGCAGAAAGCAAAGCCAAGAGGGAAAAATTTAGCAAAGAATTAACTCAAGGCCAGAAAATTTTCTAGTTACTATCTTTGTATGTCCTCACTCATCACTCACTACGCCGTTTTAAAGCAAAGAAAATGGCAAATGGGGACAAAACAGGAGGATAGCTGTTAGTCGACATGACTATGATGAGCGAGGAGCTGGACAACCTGGTAGAGCAGCCTATCAACAAGACGGTCATAGCTCCGGAATCGACTCTGTGAGGGAAGAAAATGGCGCAGAATAAATTGCTCAAGATGGCTTTGATTGTGCTGGCGTTTCTGGGTATGTTATCAATCGCGGGGTGTGAAGAGTTTAACCGACGTACTTTCCAATTTCTACATGGTACCTATGAAGTTCCTACTCCATATATTACGCCCGTTGCACATGGAACTTTCCACCTTCTCATAACACCCTTTCCACATGGAACGCCTGTGTTCAATAAAGATCGTTGTCTTACACTGGCGGGTGATACCTACCTTATAAAATTGCGGGTACAATACCGACTGTTTGAGGTATTGCGAGGGACAACAGGTGAAGCGGACCGTGAAGACATGCCGCCCATTATTGACGAGATGCGCGAGATCCATGGCAAGATCCGCGCTTTGGAACCACCTTCTGACTGCGAGATCCTGGTTGTGTTGCGTTACCACATTGAAGCCGAGATCGATCAAACCATACGAGCCCTAGTCGTCTTCCGCAACGTTGAGCCTGAGGAGACCATGATGGACTACTTCAACGAGGCATTGTTCCACAAGACAGTGGTCCAGGAACTCTTCAAGCGAATTTCGCAATAGCTTCAGTAGGCCTACGGTCAGACCATCATTCTGGGTTCGTTTCCTTATAAGCAAGAAACCCAACCGTGATTGGCTGCTGGGCGAATTGAGCAACTGGCGGCAAACGGGATTGCAGGCGGATGCTCTCCCTTGATTGCAACGCTTTCTTACCTCGCCTGATGACCTTCAGTAGCCAGAATGTCACCCATCAGTAACAAGCGGCCAAGTGGCCGCTTGTTATTTTCTCACCTAATAGCAATTTGAGGACTGGAGCTGGAGGTCAAGTCCACGGACAAGTACTATTGTGCGGGAAGTTGATCACATGCGATGGTATGAGACCAACCCACAATACACAAAAAAGGCGCCATTCGGCGCCCTAGTGTTGCCTCGGCAACCTGGTCATTATCGGGACTTAAATCGGTACAGGTTGCACGAGTATTAATAAGTATGTCTATTTGTTTTTAGTGTTTGCTGGTTTTACGTTTTTAGATCTTCCCCGGTTAGACCCAAAGATTCAAAGATGACACTTCGAGCCATCTTGGGGACTTGTTTCAACATTATTTATTACCCTCCAACCAGTCCTGTATCCGACGTTCTGCATCCTCGGCCGATAAATCGAGGATCGAAATAATCTTGTCCATTCCTTTCTGCCCAGCGACGATTTCGATTCGATTCTTGCGCACGCTTAAAACCTTTGACAGGAATTTTACCAAAGCGGCGTTGGCTTTGCCTTCCACCGGCGGGGCTGCAACACGAACACGCAGAGTGCCGTTCTCCATCAGCCCACCAAACTCGGTCTTTCTTGAGCGTGGCGTCACCCTAATCGTCAACGCCGCGCCTAGCTTACCGTTGTGAAGTTTAAATTTTCGCATACGTGTTTCCTGACCCTATATCAGTAGCCGAATCAAGACCGTCTCAACCACCTGGATCATGATTATCAACACCATGGGGCTTAAATCGATCATGCCCAAAGACGGCATAAATCGTCGGATTGGCGCCAACAGTGGCTGGACGATCGAGTCTAGGGTACTCCTCAATGGGTGATATGGACTAAGGAAGTAACTTACGATGATGTCGGCAAAAACAATGAGGGTCAAGCCAAGTGATGCAATGTGGATAGCATTGGCTAAAGCAACCACGATACGTACCTTTCTCAGGGTATAAAATTATCCCACAAAATACGCAACCCTGCAGTATGAGCAGATGCTCAACGATTTACGACAAAATATTCCGCTTGCCTCTGCGATGAAGAGATCACCGTCACTCGCTCAGCGCGATCAGCGCACCAAACCTACCCGTCGTCCCATGTTCGCCGCGATGTGAGTACCAATCTTCTGGATGGCAAACAGTACAGAGCTCGGCCACCTCGATAGATAGGACCCCTCGTTCCTCCATTAAATCACGGTTGGCGGTCCACATGTTGAAATGAACCTGTCCATTCCGGACATGTAGATGACGATCAGCGCTGGGACCAAAAGCCTTATGTACTTGCTCTACCACCTCTGGACCAACCGGGTAATGATCAGGACCGATCGAAGGACCAATCCCAACCAACAAATCTTTGGCGTGAGTTCCATAGAGTTCAACCATTGCCTGGACCGCCGCGCCTGCCGCACCACGCACTGTCCCCAACCAGCCGGCATGCACCAGACCAACCGCCGGGCGTTTGGGATCAAAGAGCAGGATCGGCACGCAATCGGCAAACCGCATGAACAAGGTCACCTGAGGGTTATCGGTGATGAGCACGTCAGCTTGAATAAGAGATTTCTCAGTGCGGGGCGCATCGGCCACAACTACATGGGCTGAATGAACCTGCCATACATCATAAATGGTAGCTGGATCGCGCCCGACGGCGGTAAAAGCACGATGTCGATTTTCCTTCACCCGATCTCGCTCATCGCCAACCGTGCCACCCACGTTTAAAGACCGCCAAGGATCCGGACTCACACCTCCCCGACGAGTGAAAATCGCCTGGTCCAGGTCGGGGTGAATCAGAGATTCAAATTGATATATGCGAAGGGACCCTACCTGCCGGAATGGCATGGGGCGAGTCTACCATGGAGCGTCATGCCCGACCAGGGAGAGGAGGTGGTGATAGAACAACTAAGGTGACTACTCAGCCTACCCTCCCGCAGGTTACGACTGAGAGCATTTATTGGTTTGAATATCCGGTCGAGACGCGATTCTATGTCAAAATAACATCTAAACCTGCGAGAGGGTGAGTAGTTACCAACCAAGTTGGTAAGCACTGAGGAGAACTACGGTCGGTTTTCCACACCTGCCAACTTGGCAGTGACTAATATCCTGGTTTCTACCATGCTCTCTTCGACATAGGGAAAAGCCATCCAAACATTCATCACTCCAAACAGACCGCCGGTTAACGTTCGCAGAAACGGAGTACTCTCCCGGACAGGAAAGGAGAATAGTGGCAAGTATGAGAGGATCTGCGATCCACCATCAAAAGCCATCGGTAGTATGCCCAGAATAAACCAGATGACAATCGGCAGCGGCTTGAGGCGATTTCTCAGAAGACCGAATATCAATCCGGAAATCAACATGCCACCATAGATAGCCACATCTCGCTGACAGAGGGCAACCTTATAGCCTAGATGCTCGTTGCCAAGGAAAGCCTTCGCCCCCCAGAAATCATCCTTGTCTAATCCGGTGGCCTCACTGAAGGGGGTGAGAGAGGTCCCCGCAATCTCGAGAGGATACGCTGCTTGCTCACCAAACAGGTACCAGGTGCGATAAGCCAATTGGTTGCATAATGGTGAGTAGATCTTATGAATCAACTCTGCCGGACGGGTCACACCTAACTTCATCAAGATAGGAGCACTAATCGGTAACCCAACATAAACGAAAAAAAGTAGATTCATCATCGCCAACCAGTGGCGAGAGAGAAAGAGCACGACCTTGTGGAGCCGTATCGCCTGCTCCCGAGGCACTTTTGCCTCGTCCTGGGATTTCCCTAACCCATCTCTTGCCGCCCCAAGAGCCACACGTAAGTCAGTGGCGGTAAAGAGCGCCTCGAGCTTATACGGTCCAATTTGAACAACAGGTACGACATCGAAGTAACGCTCACGTAAAGCAGGATCGGAATCGACATCAACTTCGGCCAAATCGTAGGTGAATTCAGTTTGCAGAGCTTCCAGGTCTGCTCGCGCCTGGTCGCAAAGATGACAGCCCTCACGCGTGTATAGCGTAACTCGGATCATAACCCACCTCCAACCTGTACCAGGTGATCATCAAGTTGATCCCTGGTCATCGTTTGATTCATTTAAATCACCCTTCCAACACAGAAGCTATAAACCCAGGCTGGGGATGAGAGGGGTGAATCTTGCAAGACTCTCCAGTGTTCCGGTTAAGAGCATTACCCCAATCACTACCAGTAAAATTCCAGTGGCAATAGATAGATAATGGATGGTTCGATGGTGGCGTCGCAACAACATAGTTACCTGCCCAATGCCCAAAGCCGCCAGCAGGAAAGGGATCGCCATTCCAATCGAGTAGGCGCTGAGAAGGATCACGCCTTTGGTAATCTGACCGGAAAATAAGGCCAGGTTCAATATCGTTCCAAGGACCGGCCCAATACAGGGCGCCCACCCGGCTGAGAAGAAGACACCCATTAACCCCGACGAAAGATAACTCAAGCGCACGTCGAGCTGCACCTGTCGCCGTGTATCATAGTCGAGTACGGGAATGTTAATTACACCCATGGTGTGCAGACCAAAAATGATAACCACTATGCCACCGATTCGGGCGATCCAACGTTTGACAATAAAGTCGCTGATCAATGCCCCTAAAGCGCCTAACGCTGCTCCACCCACCACAAATACCAAACTGAAGCCCAATACAAAAGCCAACCCATGCAGAAATGTCGCCCATCGATTATCCACTTCGGATCTAGAGGTCGTCAACGATCTCCCACCCAAATATCCAACGTAGGCTGGAACCAAGGCAAGAACACATGGGGATAGGAAGGACAACAAACCGGCGAGCACTGCTATACCAAGCCAATACGGACTTACAGTTATGCCAGTGAGATCCATTATTGCCGCTGCCTCCGGCGGGTGAATTTAAATGTCGCCTGATAGACACGAACACCGCACAAGGATAATCGATCCAAGCTCATGCGACAAGTAGATATATTTACTGTGCCTACTCAGCCTACCCTCCCACAGGTTATGACTGAGAGCATTTATTAGTTTGAATATCCGGTCGAGGCGCGATTCTATGTCAAAATAACATCTAAACCTGCGGGAGGGTGAATAGTTACTATTTACTGAATATAAAACGTGACTACTCAGTCTGTCATTGCGAGGAACGAAGTGACGAAGCAATCTCCACCGTTGCTTACATGTTGAAGGCAGGAGATTGCTTCGCGGAGCCGAAGGCCCTGAGGTATCGAAGGGCTCGCAATGACATCCAAAAGTCGCTTCGTGAGTAGGCTTGCCTCTTTCCAGACGATACCTGAGTAGTTACGTTTTGACATAGAATCGCGTCTCGACCGGATATTCAAGCCAATAAATGCTCTCAGTCATAACCTGCGGGAGGGTAAGCTGAGTAGTCACAATGAGTCAATCAGTAAGTTATGATCGGCGGTTGTGTTTTAGCCTGCTTTACCCAACTCTCCACCGAGCGTCGAGAGGGGAGGCGACGCACCAATCGTTTCTTGGCGTTAGTCTCGACCAGAGCCTGGTATAGGTTGTCGGGTCGACGATTGCGAAGCTCTTTTACCGTATCAACGCCGGCTTCCTCGAGTAGGTCGCTGTATTCGGCAGCTATTCCCTTGATACGCGTCAGGTCGGCTAGATTTACCCATTCCAGGATCAACGTCTCCGAGATGCTGGTCTGCTCTGCTAAATCTTTCCTACCCTGTCGATGTGCGGCGACCTTCAGCAAACGCTCTGTGGTCCTGATGCCCACATGCTTTAGCCTGCTTGCGTATGTCGGGCCGATTCCTTCAATATCGATAATGCGTGCCATTCGTTTCTCTCCAGTAGGCCTTGGACGGATTTTCATTGTAAGCTAAGTATTTACCCAGGTCAATTTACAGCAGGTTGATGTCCGAACTTATGTACCAAGGTAAGTTTGACAAGGTTGACGATGTAGTAATCCTTCACTATACTGGCTTGTGTGAGGCTCAACGCTAGTATTGGATCCAGCTGAAACGAAGTTTGCGGCTGGTTTCAATACAAGGTAGGGGGGGAGGACCTCGGTATACGGGCAGTCTACTCGATCACAGATCTTTCGGCGGTTTTTTTCATTACCTAACCTGTTTGGTGACAGCCTGTAACCGAGGAGGGCGTGCACTGTGATTGGTCTGGGGCTACGTCAATTACAAGATGCGTTGAATCGTAAGGCAGATGATGTTCAGCGGGAGTTCATCGCGCTTAGTGAACGCATAGATGAAGTTGGAAAAGAAATACTCGAGTCGCGCGATGAGGAGCGCAAGCGCTTGAGAGAAAAGCAGGCTACTCTGCGTTTAGAGCATCAAGGACTTGCTGAAGAGACCAACCTCTGGCGGGAACGAGCGCGTGCTGTGATGCAAAAGTCCGGTCGAGAGGGGCTTCGGGATTACCTAAAAGAACTGCTGGAATTAGGTGAAGAGATGGTGAAACCGGCGATCGAGCATATGGTTTACATTCTCGACGCTCCAGAAGAGGAAATCGCCCGTCTTCAGGAATCGTTCGAACCCCAAAAACTAACCCCCGCCGGTCGGCTGATCGAGCGCTCTCGGACCGAGTATGACTTGCGTGGTAGCGATCCGATCGTCCGACACCGAGAAGCAGTCAGTTTTGCCAATCGCCCTGGAATCGCTCAGGATGATGAAGCTCTGGCGGAGATCGAAGCGGCAATGGTTGATCCGGATCCGCTCGTGCGCGAGCTGGCTACCCTAACCACTATCCAACTCCACCGTTTTCGGGTGCTCCGGATTGCAGATCTAGATTTAGTGCATGAGTCAGTTCAGTACCTTGCCCGGATCAACCACCTAGCGGTGATCCCTGTCCTGGTTGAGATACTTGGAACCCCCCGAACGGGGTTCACCTCGGGTGAGGAGGGAGCCGTCGAAAGTGATAATGGTCGTTCGCGGATGGTGGCCTTGTTGCGATTGGTTGAATGGCATACCGCCGAAGCCAAATCTGCGGTCCATGGGAGGAAGTTCGACCGCGATTCACACATTGTCAAGGCCGCGGAACGGGCTCTGGAATTGTTCCCAGGATCTTGGTCTGGACCACTCAAAGGCACCGGGTCCCTGGAACGGGCTTCCTGAGTGGATTGGGAAGATGAAGATCGCGGGACTCAAGCGGATTTATCCCTCTATATCGCTCATTTATCGATTTGGTAGACCATAAACCCCCTTGACAGGGAGTGATCTTTCCGTATAATTCAGGTCATACTAGTCAAAGTAAAGAAAGAGGTCTAAATCAAGGAGCGCTTGAGGAGGAAGTTGACCTCATGCGCTTGTTTTTGTATGCCTACTGATTAGCCCATTTGTTCGATTACAGTACACAGGGTCAGACGTTTGAAGTAATACACTCGCTATGGAGGAGTATTTGTGGAATCTAAGGGGTTTAGATCGATACGAATAAGTCTGGCGTCGCCAGAGGTCATCATGAGCTGGTCCTATGGTGAGGTCCTCAAACCGGAGACAATCAACTACCGTAGGCTGAGACCCGAGAAAGACGGCCTCTTCTGTGAGGCCATCTTTGGTCCCACCAAGGACTGGCAGTGCTACTGTGGTAAGTATAAAAATATCCGTTTCAAGGGTATTACCTGTGAGAAGTGTGGGGTTGAGGTGACGCGTTCGGCAGTCCGCAGAGAGCGGATGGGCCACATTACTCTAGCGGCGCCAGTCGCCCATGTCTGGTACACAAGACGGGTGCCGTCGTACCTCGGATTGCTGCTGGATGTGTCACGGCGGAACCTGGATCGAGTGTTGTATTTCGCTCAGTTTATTGTGACCTATATCGATGAGGATGCTCGTCGCAAAGCCCTCAAACGCATCGAAGATGAGATTGTGCATTTGGAGCAAGAACAGGCTGACCTTCTAAAGGAAAAGATTGCTGAGGTCAAAGCCGATCGTAAACAACGATTGGAAGATCTCAAACAGCGCAAGCGCGAGATCCAGGTTGCTTTCGACGAGGAGGTCGCTGCTCAGATTGAACCGGTCATTGGGGAGGGTCAGCGGCTAGAGCGTACTTTGAGCGATAAAATGGGTAAAACTATCCGGGTCGCCATACATTTCAAGGCTACAGAAACGCTCTTGGCCGACAAAGGGGAGACCATTACCAATGCTCACCTCACCCGAGTCCAGAAGGCTGTAAAGCAGCATCTAGTGGGGATCGAGGCTGCGCTCAAAGATAGACGTGATCGAGAGCTGGAACACGTCAAGATGAAGGTGGAAGAAGTTAAGGCAGAGGCTGACTTAGCCTTGATCGAGCTGCGGGATGTTACCGACGATGGTAGGGTAGCGGCTGGCGAGCAATTGAAAAAGGATCGCGAGGAGTTGACTAAAATCAGCCAGATGATGTTTCTGGGTGAAAGCCGTTACCGTGAGCTGAAAGCCAAGTGGGGCCAGGTTTTTCGTGCTGATATGGGCGCAGAGGCTTTCTACGAAATCCTCCAGGATATGGATCTCGACGAACTAGCAGAACATCTCTGGCTCGAGATCAGCACCACACGTAGCAAACAGCACAAGAAGAAGGCTACCAAGAGGTTGAAGGTGGTCGAGGCTTTCCGCCGTTCAAAAAACCGTCCTGAGTGGATGATTCTGACCGTACTGCCAGTCATACCGCCTGATTTGCGACCGATGGTCCAATTGGATGGTGGTCGCTTTGCGACCTCTGATCTGAATGATCTTTACCGACGGGTGATCAATCGAAACAATCGATTGAAGCGACTGGTCGAACTCGGCGCCCCAGATGTGATCGTACGAAACGAGAAGCGTATGTTACAAGAGTCGGTAGACTCGCTGGTTGACAACGCTCAGCGAGGCAAGGCGCTTTCCCGCCGCGGACGCCGAGAATTAAAATCGCTCAGCGATATGTTGAAGGGCAAGAAGGGGCGATTCCGCCGTAATCTGCTGGGTAAGCGAGTTGATTACTCAGGTCGGTCGGTCATCGTGATCGGACCTCATCTAAAGCTCTACCAATGTGGTCTGCCCAAGACGATGGCGCTTGAGCTGTATCGACCTTTTGTGATTTCAAAATTAGTCTCCTATATGTACACCGCCAACGTCAAAGGAGCCAAGCGCATTATTGAACGTGGGCGTCCCGAAGTGTGGGAGGTCCTAGAGGAGGTAATCAAGGACCGGCCTGTACTGCTCAATCGAGCCCCGACGTTGCATCGGCTAGGCATTCAAGCCTTTGAGCCTGTCCTGGTGGAAGGTAAAGCTATTCAACTTCATCCCCTTGTCTGCGCGGCCTTTAATGCCGACTTCGATGGCGACCAGATGTCTGTGCATCTGCCTCTATCTGAGCAAGCGGTTCGAGAGGCGCGCGAGTTGATGCTCTCTACCCAGAACTTGCTCAAGCCGGCGGATGGAGAGCCGGTTGTCGGTCCCACTAAGGATATGGTCCTAGGCGTGTACTACTTGACGATGATGGTGGATGGTAAAGAACACCATGGTGAGGGACGAGCCTTCGCAGATATGGACGAGGTTGAAATGGCATACGTCCTGGGCCAAGTTGACATCCATACTCCCATAAAGCTGAAGACGGAAACTTGGTACGACGAACAGGGTGAGCGTCTCCCTGAAGCAGTGAGTACGCTTATCGAAACCACTATTGGCCGCGCGCTCTTCAACCGTGTCCTCCCTGAGGAACTGCGTTTCGTCAACCAGGTTTTGGATAAAAATGCGATCCAGGACTTGGTGGGAGAGATCTATTATCTATTGCGCGAGGATGGCACACCGGCCGTCGTTGACGCCATCAAGGATATTGGCTTTGCCTACGCCACACGATCTGGCACTACCATTGCTGTATCCGATATCACCGTCCCGCCGGACAGGGACAAGATCATCGCCCGAACACTGGAAGATACCGAGGCTGTCCGTACTGACTATCAGCGTGGGCTGTTGACCGAACAGGAGCAAGTAGAGCGCATCATCGATCTATGGCAACAGACCACAACTGAGGTAGCAAAAGCCGTGCGTGAGGGGATGGACCCCACTGGAAATCTCAGCACGATGGCAATCTCGGGCGCCACGAAAGGTGGTTTTGGACCAATCTCTCAGTTAGCAGGGATGCGCGGTCTGATGGCGGACCCGGCTGGACGGATAATCCCGCTACCGATCCGTTCGAACTTCCGTGACGGTTTAACCACATTGGAGTACTTCATCTCCACCCATGGCGCGCGGAAAGGTCTCACCGACACTGCCCTGCGCACGGCCGACGCTGGCTACTTGACACGTCGTCTGGTCGATGTGGCGCAGGATGTGATCATCAACTATAGCGATTGTGGCACTGAAAACGGAATTTTGATTCGACGATCAGACGAAGTCGCCGGACAGAAATTCGACAACCGTATTGTGGGTCGGGTGACAGCTAAGCGCGTGGTTGATCCAGATAGCGGTGAGGTTCTGCTCAAGAAAGGCGAGATGATCACCTTGCGGAAGTCTCGCCAGGTGGGTGAGACAGGTGTTGCAGAGATCTACATCCGGTCTCCACTTAACTGTGAACTCCAGTTTGGGTTATGCCAACAATGCTACGGCATGGACCTTGGTCGAGGGAAGATGGTCAGCCCGGGTGCGGCGGTGGGTATTGTCGGCGCTCAGTCGATCGGCGAGCCTGGAACCCAGCTCACCCTGCGCACTTTCCACACCGGCGGCGTGGCTGCTGGTGGAGACATCACCACCGGTTTGCCGCGGGTTGAGGAGCTCTTTGAAGCCCGTAAAAAGCCTAAGGGTGAGGCGGTTGTGTCGGATATTTCAGGAACTGCCCAAGTTGTCACTCCTGATACACCAGATGGGCCGCGCGTGGTCCGTGTTGTCAGCAGCCAATTGCTCAAGGATGAATACTCGGTGCCGGGTAATTGGGCGCTGAAAGTAGCAGATGGGACTGAGATCAGTGCCGGCGATTTGATCGCCAAACGGGGTGATTCCAAGATCGTCGCCAGTCATGCCGGCCGTGTGCGGCTTGAGGATCGCAAAGTGATTGTGGCTTACGACCAGGTAGACGAGGAGGAATATGACATTCCCCCTAGCGCCCGTTTCTTGGTGAAGGAAGGTCAAAAGATTGTGGCCGGACAGCAACTCACAGAAGGCTCGCTGAATCCCCACCGCATACTGCGCATCCTGGGCCGCCGAGCTTGTGAACTTTATCTGCTTACCGAGGTCCAGAAGGTTTATCGCTCGCAAGGTCAAAATATTAACGACAAGCATTTCGAGGTGATCTTTCGCAAGATGCTCTCGAAGGCTCAGATTACAAATCCGGGTGATACCGATTTGCTGCCTGGAGATCTTGTTGATCGCGGTTATTTAATACGGTTAAATGAGCAGATGCTACAGGAGGGCAAACAATCGGCGCTTGCCATGCAGGTTCTGCTTGGCGTGACCAAAGCTTCTCTGAGCACCGAATCGTTCCTCTCAGCCTCCTCATTCCAGCACACGATTAAAGTATTGGCTGGTGCTGCAATCGAAGGTAAGGTGGACTACCTGAGGGGGCTGAAGGAGAACGTGATAATCGGCAAACTTATCCCGGCTGGCTCAGGTTTCCCCGGTACAAGGGTGGCTCTGCACGATGAGCGCTTAGATGGCGTTCTTAAGATTGAACAGGAACTTGAACCTGAAGTACCTGAGCCGGAGGCGGTTGCTGCAAATTGAGTCTGATCAACAGTTTGACAGTCTGGTGGCTGATGGTTATAATAATACAGCCTGCCCCACCGATCTTGGCTGGGGCGGGTGCATGAATCCCCCACTTCCCCGCCGGTCGGCGACCTTGTAGGTGAAATCGCGGGCGCGGTGGTGAAGAGAAGTTGGAGCAGGAGCATGAAGTACGCTGTATTGGAATCTGGCGGAAAGCAATATGTCGCCAGAGAGGGGGAGACGATCGAGGTCGATCGCTTACCAACCGGGATCGGTCAATCGATCGAATTTAAAGATGTCTTACTGGTAGTTGATAAGGCAAAGGTTAGGGTTGGTGCGCCATTTGTCAAAGGCGCTAAGGTCAGTGGTACGGTTGTTGACCAAATAAAAGCTCCCAAGGTGATTGTCTTCAAGTACATCCCTAAGGAGCGCTATCGAAGGAAGCGGGGTCACCGTCAGCGGTATACCCGCATAGCTATCGATAGTATCAGATTGACGACTCCGCGCAAGAAAGCAACCACCACGGAAGAGAGTGTGAAGTCGAAAGCGGCCAAATCGACCGGTGGGGCATCTAAGAAGACTTCACGGAGTAAGGCAGAGACTGCCAAGTCGACTGATAAGGATAAGACGGGTAAATCTAAGTCGAGTGCCAAACCGAAGGTGAAACAGTCGGATATTAAGTAGCATTTGAGAGGTTGATCATGGCCCATAAGAAAGGTGGCGGCTCGAGCCGCAACGGGCGAGATAGTAATTCAAAGCGACTTGGCGTGAAGAAATATGGTGGAGAACGGGTTAGATCGGGGAATATCCTGGTGCGTCAGCGCGGCACGGGGATTCATCCAGGCGTTAATGTAAAGCGTGGTCGAGATTTCACTCTATTCGCCATCGTCGACGGTGTTGTGATGTACGACTACTTCCGCAAGGGGCGGAAACGGGTCAACGTACTCCAGCAGTAGATATAATTTCTAACTCCCGGCAGCCACTGCCCCGCTAGCTGAGTCTTTCCTCGGAGATCAGCATGCCTGGGGCGGTTGCCGATGATCCGGTGAGGTCAGCGAAACATGAAAGAAGGCATACACCCAACATATTTTCCAGACACAACCGTTGTTTGCGCCTGCGGTAATTCATGGACCACCGGTTCTACGGTTGAGATGATTCATACCGATGTGTGCTCCAAGTGCCATCCCTTCTACACTGGAGAGCAACGTATCGTTGATACCGAAGGGCAGGTGGATCGCTTCTACAAGAGATTGCAGGCGCGAGAGGATTACCTCCTGGAACAGGAGGCGCGTGAATCGGCACGCATTTCACCAGAACTTCCCATTTCCGAACTTGAACTTGGTACCCGCCCTGAAACAGCCCTGGCTAAGGCCGGGATTGAGATCGTGGGTCAAGTGCTCGAGTTGATGACTGAGGGCGATAAGCCTTTGTTGGCCATTGATGGTTTTGGTCGCAAGAGCTTGGCCATCCTCAAGCGAAGCATGAGGAGGCGCGGTTTCGAACTTCCCGAGGATGTCTCCGAGCAGCCGGCGACCTAATCTGACTTGCATCAAGTAAGGCCTGGTGTACACTTTGGGCAGGTGGAGACGACCTGCCCTTTTGATTCTGCCGATGATATGAGGTCGCTATGAGGCACGTAGGTGGAAGAGTTGAGATTATCGCCGGCTCTATGTTCAGTGGGAAGACGGATGAGCTTATCCGTCGATTGCGTAGGGCTGAGATCGCTCGCCAAAAGATACAAGTCTTCAAACCCAGACTCGACACCCGCTATGGCCAACAGAAGTTGACCTCGCATGACGGCGCGGTATTTAAAGCTACCCCTGTGGGGAACGCCGAGGAACTTCTTGACCTGTTGGAAGAGGGTACGACGGTTGTCGCCATCGACGAGGCACAATTCTTCGACGAAGGGATCAACTCTGTGGTCAAGATTCTTGCTGACCAAGGAATTCGGGTGATCGTCGCCGGACTAGACACGGATTTTCGCGGCGAGCCCTTTGGCCCGCTACCAGTGTTGATGGCTCAAGCTGAACAAGTAGACAAACTACATGCCATCTGCATGGTATGTGGGGATGCAGCCTCCCGCACCCAGCGTTTGATCGATGGGCGACCAGCGCACTACAACGATCCAGTAGTGATCGTCGGAGCCAGTGAGTTGTATGAAGCGCGGTGCCGAGATCATCACCAAGTCCCCAGGGATTAACCGTGCAGGACTACCGCGAACTTCTGGCTGAAATAATAATCCCTGAGAAGGAGCTCCAAGCGCGCATACGAGAGTTGGGTAAGGAGATCAGCCAAGATTATCAGGGGAAGGACCTACTGCTGATCTGCATCCTGCGAGGGGGAGTGATGTTCCTTACCGATCTCATGCGCACGCTCACCGTTCCCCACAACATAGATTTCATGGCTGTATCCTCCTACGGATCAGGTGTGCGCCAATCGAGCGGTCAGGTGCGGATCACACTCGACCTGACCACCTCGATCGAGGGGCGGGATGTGCTGCTGGTCGAGGACATTATTGACAGCGGCCATACCATCGCCTCGGTAATCGATCTATTGAACACTCGTCGGCCACATAGTCTGAGAGTGTGTGCCTTGCTGGACAAGGCCGAGCGTCGTGAGGCGGAAGTCCCAATC
Organism: Anaerolineae bacterium; assembly: GCA_030605795.1. Lineage (GTDB taxonomy): Bacteria > Chloroflexota > Anaerolineae > Anaerolineales > E44-bin32 > DUEZ01. The sequence goes on from JAUWHR010000013.1 coordinate 18,765, forward strand.
CACTATTGTGGCTTCGTCATCCCCAACAAGTTTGTCTTCGGTTACGGGCTCGATATCGATGAGTACTATCGCAATCTTCCATTTATCGGCGTCGTCCGGCCTGATAAGTACTTGGCGCCGGAATAATTCCCTCAGATGCCATGTCGCTCCCCTCACGGCTCCCTGAAACAGTAATAAAGTTGCTCCCGTATCTGGATCGGGATACCCCGGTTTGGCTGGTCGGTGGCGGGGTGCGCGACCATCTGCTCGGTCGGCATACAGTCGATCTGGACTTTGCGGTCGACGGTGATGCTCTCCGTCTAGCCCGTCACCTGGCCGATCGGCTTGGGGGACATTATTACGATCTGGATAAAGAGCGCGGCACCGGTCGAGTAATCCTGGAGGAAGAGCCTGGGCAATGTAAAACGCTCGATTTCGCCCGCTTACGAGGTCCTGATATCAACTCTGATCTTCGGGCTCGCGATTTCACCATCAACGCCTTTGCCATCAGCCTGAGAGATCCTGAGCAATGGCTTGACCCAACCGGGGGGTCAGATGATCTGAAGCAGAAAATACTGCGCACCTGCAGTCCTAATGCTGTAGCTGACGACCCGGTACGTGCCTTGCGCGCGGTGAGGTTGACGACAGAGCTCGACCTGCGAATGGAGCCTGAGACATTACGTCAAGTACAGCAGGCTGGTCCAGGACTAACAAGGGTCTCACCTGAGCGGGTGCGGGATGAAGTGTTGAGAATCCTGGATGCTCGTCGACCGGGGAGAGGGCTACATCTGCTGGCGCACCTGAGCCTGTTGCTTGTCGTCTTCCCTGAACTTACCGACATTGAGGGTATCGAACAACCACCACCACACGTCTATAACGTATTGGAGCACACTCTCGCGGTTGTTGATCGGTTGGGAGACTTGTTAGTAGTGTTAGAGACGGGATACGATCCGGAGATTGCATCAGACTTGATCCTGGCTCATGCTGCCCAACGCTTAGGTCGTTTCTCCGAGCAGCTGAGCACTCACCTAGACTACACCTTGAGTTATGGGCGCCGGGTTCGGCAATTGCTTTTCTTCGCCAGCTTGTATCATGATGCTGGTAAGTCAATCGTTCGTGCGATCAGCCCGAATGGCCAAACCTACTTCCAGGGTTATGAAGAAATCAGTGCTGAACTCATTGAATCCCGTGCGGTAGCATTGCGTATGAGCAATTCCGAGGTGCGTCGTCTAGGACAGATCGTTCGTCACCATGTGCGACCAGTGATCCTTGAGCGATCTCCAACGGTTACCCTGCGAGCGATCTACCGCTTCTACCGTCAGGCGGGAGAAGCGGGTGTGGAAGCGATCTTGCTGTCATTGGCCGATTTCTTGGGTACATATGCCCCACTTGCTCATCAGAATGCCTGGGAGTCCCGAGTTGAAGTAGCCAGTACGTTGCTCGAAGCCTTTTTTGAAGCGCGAGAGGAGCGTATTGACCCACCGCCATTACTGCGAGGCGACGAATTAATCCAAACAATGGGGTTGACCTCAGGCCCAAAGATCGGGCAATTGTTGGAAATAATCCGAGAAGCCCAAGTGGCCGGGGAAGTTACTTCGCCCGCGGAAGCCCTCGCCCTTGCTCGCCGGGTGATTGCTGAGGGCTTGGAGGGCTATAATCTCAGCGGTGTGGACGATTAAAATAGTGACTGAGCGATGCACAAGCTATAGGTGCGCGCGAGACTGTCCTCCAGGTTGTGTAGGTTAGGTAGATTTATTATGAGTCGAACTATCTTACATGTAGACCTGGACGCTTTCTTTTGTTCGGTTGAGGAGTTACTCAACCCGGAACTGAAGGGTCAAGCTTTTGTTGTCGGTGGTAGAGCTGAGTCGCGCGGTGTTGTGTCATCCGCTTCCTACGCTGCGCGCAAGTTCGGCGTTCGCTCCGCCATGCCGACTGCTCGTGCCTTGCGATTATGCTCGGGACTACTAGTATTACCCCCCCAGCATCATGTCTATATGGAACACTCTAGTAAGGTAATGGAATTTATCCGTACCTCCGCGCCTCTGGTTGAACAACTTTCGATTGACGAGGCGTTCCTCGACATAAGCGATGACCAGCGTCCTGGGACACGGGTGGCGGCGAGTCTACAGGCAGAGATCGATCAGCGTTTCGGTCTACCGACCTCCTGGGGGGTGGCGAGCAACAAGCTGGTAGCCAAGATCGCCACCGAAGTGGGAAAGCCGCATGGCCTTATTAGTGTGCCACCCGATGGGGAAGCTGTTTTTTTAGCCCCATTGCCGGTAGGGATGCTCTGGGGGGTGGGTCCGAAGACAAAAAGCCGTTTGGCAGAACGGGGCGTTCGCACAATAGGTGATCTGGCACTAATGCCAGCGAGTCGCCTAATTCAGCTTTTCGGAGCGCATGGCTTGGATCTTGCAACTAGAGCAAGAGGTGAGGATAAGCGACCAGTTGTTGAAGAGCGAGAACCACGATCGATGTCAGCCGAACTAACCTTTGAGCGTGACCTATCAGATCATGATTTATTGTGTCGCACATTGCTGCAACTCAGCGAACGAGTAGGTCGCCGACTCCGTAAATCGATGGTGGCTGGGAGGACAGTGAGAATAAAACTCCGTTGGCCAGATTTCACCACATTAACCCGTCAGACTAGGCTTGTCCAACCTACAGATCAAGATGGGGAAATTTACCGGGCGGCATTAGGACTTTTTAATCGGGTGTGGCGTGAGGGCAGGATGGTGCGTTTATTGGGTGTTGGGGTGTCGGATCTCAGTCCCCCGGCACGACAATTGACTCTCTTCGACCACACCTGGGAGAAGGATGGCAGGTTGTTAAAAGCTATCGATGATATCCGCACTCGGTATGGCTCAGATGCGGTCCGTCGGGCAGGTAATCTAAAGTTAAAAAGGTTAACTGACCGTGGGGTGGAAGATGATAGTTCATCTTAGTCATCGGTGTTTTAACTTCATCGATACTTTTTTTGGCAGACCTTATGAAGCGTTCGGGGAGTAGAGAATGACCTTATATGGTAAGGGATTTTTCATCTGGCAGATTCCCAGGTGTGATGGTGGTGTTCCCAGCGCGATCGCGGCCCGCGCCGTCGATGCAGGGCTCTCCCACGTTCTGATCAAAATCGCTGACGGATCGGATTGGCCCTATAACTATGACTTTGAGGCAGGTGTAGACTTGGTGCCACCAGTGATGCATGCCTTACGAGAGGTTGGCATTCAAGTGTGGGGGTGGCATTACGTCAGGGGTGATAATCCGCAGAAAGAAGCTCAATTGGCAGTAGAACGAACATTGACCTTGGGCTTGGATGGATATGTTATTGACGCTGAGGCCCAATATAAAACGGGAGATAAAGCAGCGGCTGCTCGTCGTTTCATGCAGGACCTACGCGCCGGGATACCTAATCTACCTGTGGCGCTTAGCTCCTACCGCTTTCCAAAAGTTCACCCGGGTCTTCCTTTTTCCGAATTTCTTGAGAAATGCGATTACGCCATGCCGCAGGTGTACTTCGAACAAGCCCACAACCCTGAGCAGCAGCTTGAGCGATGTGTAGAGCAGTATATGGCGCTCCAGCCAGCTCGGCCGGTGATACCGACCTTGCCAACATATTCCGCCAGAGGCTGGTGCCCCTCTGCCGATGAAATCACCCGCTTCCTTCAAAGAGCTAAAGACATGGGGCTTACAGCTGTCAACGCATGGAGTTGGGAATATGCTACCCGCCCTGCTCACTTAGATCTGTGGCAGGCTATGGCCGACTTTGATTGGCCCCCGATGGCGCCTGTGCCTGATATATCAGAACGCTTAATCGGTCGTATGAACCAACACAATCCGGCCCACGTGGCCGAGTTGTATCACGACAACGCAGCTCATGTCACTGGTGCGCGCACGATTGTAGGTAGGGGTGCCATCAGCGAGTGGTACAACATCCTGTTCGCCCAATTGCTTCCCAATGCTCAGTTCGAATTGACTGGTAGAGGTGGCAACGGCAACTCACGTCGCTTCACCTGGGCGGCCGAGAGTGACAATGGTTGTGTGCTCAACGGCAATGATACCCTTGGCTTGCTGAATGGAATGATCCAATATCACTATACATACTTCACCATCACTTGATGGGGGGCAAGCCCATCACACTGCACGACTCTGGCATTAGCTTAAGCTGGAGTCGTGTAGTGGTTAATGGCCTGTAATGAGCATGGGATATGAACTAAAGTGAAATCCGGGGTTCAGTATTTCATTCTAAGATCTTGGTCGGGAATGGGCTGGATGGTGCTTCCATCTGGAGTGGGTTAAATAGGAACATCAACCGAAGTAAAGATCAAGTCGCTTCGCGTATCAGATAGGTCGAGGTGATCGGGACGACCTTTGCCAGCATCCCTTGTGCAGGGCAGTACTTTGTTTCTGAAAGCTCGATGGCCCGCTTTAGGGATTTCTCGTTTAAGTCATGACCAGTAACAATATACTCAATCTGAATGTCGGTGAAGACGTGGGGATGATCTAACGCTTGTTCGGCCTGGACGTAGACTTCAAAATCAGTCACGTCCTGACGCTTTTTCATTAAGATAGAGATCACATCCATTGCCGTGCAACCTGCCAAGCCGATGGCGAACATTTCAAGTGGACGGAAGCCGTCATCATCGCCGCCAACAGAAGGGTCGGCTCCGAGCGGGATAGTGAAGCCGGTGTCGGCTGTGCCAGTGAAGGTCAACCGACCGCCCCAGGTTACTTTGGCATTCATAGGTCTCTCCTTGGTTGGTGCTTTGACAAAGTACTCTAGATGACCTACCTATAGATTATTCTATGACAAGGTTCAAACACAAATTTGTTTCCATAATTTGTCTTATTAGGAGGTTGCCTGACATCCCTGGTTAGGCTACAGTATAACGTATGGAAGGCGACCTGGTTGCAGTATTCAAGAGCATTAAACGCTTGTGGCATACTACCACCGAGGGAGGTCTGGCCATTGTGGGAAGGGGTGATAGGCCTGCAGGCTCGGTGCAAGGGAGGAAGTTGCCGGCTGCTGTACGGCGCGCACTAATCGAAGAATCTCCGCTGGATGCTCTGAAAACGGGAAGAGGATTCTGGTGGGTTACCTCGCCATCACCCGGATTGCTAGGGCGAGTGCAATTGATCGCCTGGGCGCCAAATGATAAAGGTTGGGGCCACTTTCTCCAAATCTGGACCGATATGCTCGCTTTTTCGCTCGGTGAAAAAGCGGTTGCCGATCGGTTGACCGAAGCCCTGGTCGATGCTTGGGACCGATTGACATTTTTATATGAATTGACCCATATCGCCGGTCAAGTTACTGAACTACCGGACATGCTTTCTTCCATCGTCCGTCTCTTAGCCCAGGTGGTGTCGGCGGAAGATGTCTTTCTAGTAACAGGAGATGATTCCGGTTGGGAATCGGTCACCGCCTCGGGTGATCTATTACCCCAACCGGCGGCACTAGTTGAGAACATCCCCCGCGCGGGGCGGCCGGTTGGGTTGGCGGAGATCCAGCCTGCTCTTGCCCAGGCTGAGTCTCCCCTGGCACAGGTAGGAGACCTGTTGGTGGCGCCTCTGTTGGGGGAAGGTAATCTCTCAGGTGTGATAGGGCTGTTGGATTCACGCCAGTCCTGTTTCGACTCAAGTGATATGCAACTTCTGGCTTCGGTGGCTGAGCAGGTGGGTGCCCTAATTGAAGCGGTGCGGGCGCGGGCTGCTCGCCAGGAGAGCCAGCGACTTGAGCACGAGTTGGAAATCGCAGCCGGCATTCAGGCCAGTCTACTCCCGGTTGAATTGCCACGGATCGCGGGACTGGAGCTGGCTGCTTACCTGAGACCAGCGCGTCGGATCGGGGGGGACTTCTATGATGTCGCCGAGGCCAAGACCGGGGAGACGATGTTGCTTCTAGTGGATGTGGCCGGGAAAGGCACACCGGCGGCGATCCTCACCGCGTTGGTTCATGCCATCTTTCATGGTGAAGCGTCGCACAGCCGAGATCCAGCAGATTTATTGCAGGTCATTAACCAGATCCTGCAACCTGATCTCGAGAAAGCCGAGGCATTCGTTACCGCGGTGATCGTTCGTCTTGAAAGCGAGTCAATCGGTTTCTCCTATGCCTCAGCTGGACACGTGGATGCTGCACATTGGCGTAACCGTGATCAAAGGGTAGAGTTCCTGCCGGCCACCGGACTCCCCCTGGGGATCGATCCAACATGTACTTATCATTCTCAACCGGTCGCTTTAAACCCGGGTGATGTTCTGTATCTTTATTCAGATGGTGTAACCGAAGCCGAGAACCCGGAGGGAGCGTTCCTTGGCTTGCGGGGCCTATCGGATATAATCAACGCCATAAATCCTGCGCAAGTGGAGGAACAACTTAGGATTATTGTGGAAAGCCTTGATGTTTATCGACGTGATCTGCCTCTGCGAGATGATGTTACCCTATTATTGGTAAGGGCATTACCGGAGAACGAGGTTTCAAGAGAGGTGATACCATTTGTCATTCCAGTAGAGCTGACGGCGATCAGCCAATTGGTGGACCTCGTCCGGAACCTCGGCCCAACGCTGCCGATATCCAATGCCGAACATCGTCGCCAGATGGCGGATGATTTCGCCCTAGCATTGTCGGAGGTCGTCACCAACCAAATTGAGCATGCCTTCCAGGGGCGAAAAGGACAAATATATGGTCGGGTGATAGTCGAGAGGGAACAGCTGGTGGCCGATTTGTACGACAGTGGTGTACCTTTTCAGCCGTCCAAGATCCCGCAGATACCGGTCGATTCAGACGATCCCCCTGAGAGGGGGTATGGGCTGAGGTTGGTACGAGGGCTACTGGATATATTTGTATGTCGCAGGCTGGAGGGAGAGCGAAATCATTGGCACTTGGTTAAGAAGTTCTCCGGAGTTGATAAGCTATGAAGATCGAGATTGAACGCCCTAAACCCGGTCGGGTGATCGTCAGGCTTCAAGGCAGACTCGATGCTGATACTGCACCAGGACTAAAGGAGCAGCTACATGAAATTGCTCGAACGGGAGCTGAGTCTGTTGTCGTTGACATGCAGGCTGTAGATTTCATTGATAGTTCGGGTCTATCAGCATTGGTTTCAGGGTTGAAAGCCTTACGTCAGCAGGGTGGTGCGCTCAACCTTAGTCAGCCACAAACGCAAGCATTAACCGCGCTTCGCCTTACCATGCTCGATCGTGTCTTTCCCATATTTACCTCGGTAGAAGAGGCACTGAGCGAAGGCGATCTGCTCGCCCCATAAGAGGTGACACATGGGGGCACAGATTCTGGTCGTCGATGATGAGGATTATATTTGCCGGCTGATCCGCTTTGTGTTGGAAGATGCTGGATATGAGGTCCTCCTGGCCGGCTCAACCGAGGAGGGGTTAAAACTGCTTCGGGAAGCCCATCCTGATATTGTGACCATCGACTTGATGATGCCGGGCCGGAGTGGACTGGACATGCTAGCCGAGATGCAGGCCGATCCTGCGATACGCGATGTTCCTTCTTTAGTGGTAACAGCAGTCGGTATACAGGCAGATCTAGAGCAAGCTAATAAATTGGGAGCCACAGCAACCCTCAATAAGCCTTTCAGCCACCAACAATTGATTGACGCGATACGCGGCGTGCTTGGCGAATGAGCCTCACCCTAACCTCGAATTACATGACTTTTTACCTTCGCCTGCCTGAAGGACGATGGGACCTTTCCTCAAGCGATGCGTCGTACCCACAGCTGGAGTCAGTTGCCATGTCGGTTGCTTGGCGGGTGGATGGTACCCGCCGGAGGTGGGATGGCGATTTGCACGGCGCATCTATTTCCGAGTCAAGAGTTGAGGATTCGATTCATGGCTCAATGAAGTGGGTCACCATAGAACAACTACTTCCTTCAGACCAGCTTCTTATATGCCTCCAATTCTCCCTGGGGCTCGAAACGCCGCTCTTTCTATGGCGCATCCAGATAAAAAACCAATCGAAGCAGCCCATATTTATCGATCAGTTGGAGATGTTATGTGTGGGGTCTCCTCACCCCCTGCGTCGTGGTCAACGGGCTCGTTTTAATCAACCGCTGAGTCGCTCTATAGAGGATCCCAATGCGGGCACCTTACGGGTGCAACCGACGCCTAGTGAGTTGGCATTCTATTGCACGGGCTGGCAAAGTTGGACTTATGCCGGAACTTTGGGCTTGGGAGATCGGTTTCCCCGGACTCGTTTTGGACCAATTCTAAACCCAGTTCTAGTTAATCGGGGGACGCCAGTTCCCCGCCGACGGGGATCTTTCGCTTCCGACATGTTCGGTGTGATTGGGGACCGACGCAGTCGGGTCGGCATCCTGATGGGTTTTCTATCGCAGCGTGAAACCTTCGGCAGTTTAGAAACCCGTCTAGATGCCTTCGATCCACACTTGCGCCTGTGGGCAAATGGTGATCAGGCAAAGCTGGTCCCAGGTGAGACTTTTGCCACTGATTGGGCTTGCATTCAGTTTGTGGATCTCGACGCTGAGGTTCCGTTTGGGGCTTACCTGGAGGCTGTAGCGGGTGAGAATAATGCCCGCCGGGCGAAGCCAACACCAATTGGATGGTGCACTTGGTATCATTTCTTCCAATCAGTCACCCAGGACGATGTGCTGGCCAACCTCCGATGGGCGGAGCAGAATAGGGATGCAATTCCCCTGGAGATCATCCAGATTGACGATGGCTATCAGGCTGGGGTCGGCGACTGGTATGAAGCGAATGAGACCTCTTTCACTGATGGTATGAACCAGCTCAGCGCTGAAATTCGGGATGCCGGTTTCCGACCAGGCCTATGGCTCGCGCCTTTCGTTGCCAAACCAGGCGCCCGACTGCTTGGTGAACATCCTGAGTGGGTTCTCCGTGATTCTTCTGGCCGGTCAGCTAACGCGGGTTTCATTTTCGAGTCTTTTTCCCGGGCTCTAGATGTCACCCACCCAGAGTATCTGGCTTATCTTAACCACCTCATCACTACAGTAACCCATGATTGGGGGTATGACTATCTAAAGCTGGACTTTCTTTATGCTGGGGCATTGCCAGGTGCACATCACGACCCGACACAAACCCGAGCGCAAGCCTTCTATCGGGCATTGAAAGTGATCCGTGAGGCCGCCGGTGAAGATGTGACACTATTGGGTTGCGGTTGTCCGCTGGGGTCTGGCGTCGGGATCTTCGATTGCATGCGGATCGGCCCCGATGTCGCACCACGCTGGCGACCATCTTATCGGGGGATCAATTTTCCCTTCAAAAACGAACCTGGGATGCCAGCAGCTCGAAGCGCCATCCACTCAATTATCTCGCGTGGATTCCTGCACAGACGCTGGTGGATCAACGACCCTGACTGTCTGTTATTGCGGGATGAAAATACAGACCTGACGGAAGCCGAGGTTCAGAGCCTGGCGACGGTCATATCCCTTTCAGGGGGATCGCTTGTTGTTTCTGATCATATGCCCGCTTTAAGCAGGGAGCGGGTGACATGGTTGGCGCGCCTGTTACCCCCGTTGCCGAGCGCAGCACGGGCCGTGGACTGGTTTGATGCTGCCTATCCGTCTCGCCTGGTGCTTCCGCTTAACGGTGAAGCCGGAGCGTGGTATCTAATAGCATTGCTTAATTGGAGCGATCTTCAAGCAGATGTCGACCTAAATTTAGATGAGATGGGAGTGCAGCCTGCGGGGGCACTCCATACTGTGGATTTCTGGCGAGCTTCCTATAGGCGGTTGGAGGATCCGCTGCTTCACCTTTCCGCAATCCCCGCTCACGGAGTTCGGTTGCTCGCGGTGCGACCGGTAATGGAAGCTCCGCAATGGCTTGGTGACACCCTGCATATCTCACAAGGTTTGGCTGTTCGCAGCTGGCATGTGGCTGACAAGCGTCTCGTTGCCCAACTAGACTTAGGTCGCCGTGCTCAAGGTAGAGTATGGATGGCACTACCATCCGCGCCAGAGATGGCTATCCTAGATAAACGTCCAGTCTCCTGGCAACAGGAGGCAGAAGGAGTCTATACGTTCGATCTCACCTTGGCCGGGGAAGCCCGTTTGGAGATCATCTGGGAGTAACCAACTTGATGACCATCGATCAATCGGTCCAAGTGTTTGTACTGCTCCTGTTTATCGGGCTGTTATTATCTCTATCGGTTGGTTGGCAACAGATTCGTTCCGCCAGAGGGCTGCCCTATTTCATGTTGCGGCGTGAACGTCTCTCCCGGGGGTGGCGATGGGTGTCCTTAGCATTCGCCTTAAGTATGGCGGTGATACTTGTGCAGATTTTCGGCCGCCAGGCGGTTTATGTTATCCTCCCGCCGACGCCATCGATAACACCGACGGCCACCGTCACCCTTACCCCGACTATCACCTTGTCGCCTACGATCACCTGTACCTCAACCATCACCGCCACCTCCACCATCACTCCAACCGGGACTGAGACGCCAACCCCAGTATTGCCTGAGGCACTCGCCTTGGTGCTGCTACAGGAAACGATTACCCCCAACCCCGAAGCGGTTTTTAGTCCGATTGATGTCGCCACGCGCATCGACGATCAAAATCGAGCGATTAATCCTGCTGAGAGCTTCGAAAACCCGTTAGGCAGGCTCTACGGAGCGTTCACTTACGACAATCTACAGGACGGGGTACGTTGGACTGCGATTTGGTATCGAGGGGAGGATGAGGTCTGTATCGATACAAAAGCGTGGGAGGGTGGCACTGGCGGCTGGGGCTACACCGACTGTCAGCCATCTCAATGGCTCCCGGGGGAGTATGAGATTCGAATGTTCCTCGGAGAGCAGTGGAAAATTTCGGTTCGTTTCATGGTGGTGGGTGAGCCGCCAACCCTCACCTTGACCCCCAGTTATACTCCGTTCCTCAATCCTACATCTACTCCATAGGGGTACTCCATAAGGAATGAGCAACGGGCTACTGCTAATTCAATCGGTCGATTAGACGATCTAGTTCCGTGGTTTATACTAACTTAATATAGGGACGCAGGGCTTCCAACCTAGCCTGGACGAGGTCGGGTAGAGCGTTGATAGCGTACAATGCTCCCGAGCCCTCAATTGTGAAGGAGGCTGAAATGCTGCCCCGCAGTGCAGCTTCAACCACATCTCCTGTTTGGTTCAATCCGACCACAAACCCACCACAAAACGCGTCGCCGGCGCCAGTCACGTCCTTGACCTTGGATGGGTAGGCAGGTATACGCCAACGTCGCTTCGCCTGGCTGTCCCATACGGACTGACCGCTTGCGCCTTGTTTGATGACCACGAAGCGGCAGCCCATTGAGCCAAAAGCTTCAGCCATTTCCCAAATATCCATTTCAATTGGCCTGAAGAAATTGCATGCTTCTTTTTCACTCGGGAGGAACGCATCCAGCCCTCTTACCACGATAGGCAATTCCGCTTCGAAGTTAGGATCCATGTATCGCTCAGATGGATCAACTGTCACCAGAGGGATTCCCAGCTCTCTTAGCCGAAAGGGAACTGCTGTGTGAGTAAGAAAATCGGCTGGAGCGAGGTGGGCAGCTTGTGCCTTGACGACTTGTTGTGGCAGATCATCCGGGCGGATGGCAAGCGGGTTGAATTGATTTCGATTGTCCTGCCCTTCGGTAGAAGAGCGATAATCTATTAGTGCTTTAGGCAACGGTTGGTTGATCCGTAGAAAGTGGGACGCCGGATTGGTATCGACCCGCTCTTCGGGGGAGAGGTAAGCGTAAAAAGTACATGAGTTGTGTGGCTCTGGTAGCTGCAAGACGCCATCAATGTTAAAACCGGCGCTAGTGAGTTGGTCGAGAAAGTCAGTAGGGAAATCGGAGCCCACTCGACTCACCAGCCCCACCGACTCGGTCCAGAGACTGGCTCCTACTGCTGCATAGACGGCATTACCGCCAAGGACGCCAAGATAAACTTCACCATGGTGAGTGATACAATAATCTTGGCGTAGTCCCCCAATAGTGACATACTGGAATTCATATACCGACATGATAAGAAATTATACATCCGAGTGAGGGAGGTTTCATCAGTGGACTCATTGACTGTTCAATCATTGATGGCGGTGGATTTTATCACCTCGAGCTGGCCAAAAGTAAAGAATCAGGCCATGGAAGTGTTGGCTGGGTGGACTTCCGAGATTGATGAGTTGATCCTGTGTGGTTGTGGGGATTCTCATCATGCAGCGCTTGGTCTCGAGATGGCACTTGCTTGGTGGACAGGAAAGCGAGTTCGGGCCGTTCCGGCGATGACCGCGGCTCGCTACCTCGTGCCCGGTCTGGGTTCCTCATCTGCCAGGTCTTTGGTGATTGGTATATCAGCCTCGGGGGAGGTTGCCAGGACGCGCGAAGCGGTTGAAATAGGAGTTGCTGTTGGCGCTCGTACGCTGGCTATTACCGGTGCTCTAGATAATTCATTGGCACAGACTGCTGAAGCGAGTTTAACCCTTACCACTCCTCCTGTGCCCCCCGGGCCGGGATTGTTGAGTTATTTGGCCTCGACTCTCATGGGCCTCGCAGTGGCGGCAACCTTGGCTTCAGCTTCTCACCGTCAGGAGTTGGAGCGCTGCATTGAGGATACACCGACTATCCTAAAGGATTGGTGTGAGGAGCAGATGGAAGCGGGGAAGCAGTTCGCGGAGGACACAGCTGACAGCATTGTGGTTTACCTGGGCAGTGGCCCCGGGTATGGCTCGGCGCTCTTCGCTGCAGCAAAGCTTATCGAAGCGGCGGGCATTCAAACTTGGGGACAGGATGTGGAGGAGTGGACCCACCTCGAGTACTTCTGTGAACCGGCAGATATGCCAACTTGGCTGTTGAGCTCGGGTGGTCGCAGTACAAGTCGTGAACAGGAAGTGCTCGAGGCTGCGCGAGCAATAGGTCGGAGGGTTATCGTCAGTTCCTGGCCTGGGGGTGATGGCTGGTCGCCACAAGCGCGCGAGGCGCTTGCCCCACTGGGGCTTTGGGCGGGACCAGCAGCGTATGCCAGCCGTCGGGCAGAAATGATGGGCGAACAACCATTTCGTGGTTTCGGTGGCGGTCGGAACTTCCTTGAAGGTGGTGGCGTCAGCCGGATTCGGAGCAGTGCGCGTGTTTCACCGGCTGAGGTACTGACTCTTTGGCAGGGGTAGATGGGGAGAACGGATGTCTTATTTGCGGCGCTTGGAAAAGAGTGTATAATGATTCTCGGGCAGCATCATTGCTAGAGGGTGCTGCCTAACTTTAAACCCAAGGGTCCCCGATATGACAGTAGCGAACATCCTGCTAATCGAAAGCGGTCGAGCAAACGCGCCATCTTTTGCTCCTGCACTTGATAAGAAGGGGTATGCGGTATCAATTCACCATAAGTTGGACTCCGGGTTGGAGGAGGCGAGAAAGAACGAGCCGGATCTGGTTATCCTGGATGCGGCATCAATGAAGACCAGCGGCAAGCGTCTTTGCCGCAAGACTCGGGTTGAGCTTGACGGCGTTCCAATAATTCTGGTGTCGCCGGAGGGGACACAGCCTGACCCTGCTTGCGGAGCCAGCTTGACTTTGGTCCATCCATTCACCCCGCGCAAATTACTCAACCGGGTGGCTCGCATGCTGCCAGGTGACGGGAGTTTCACCTTAGAAATGGGTCCCATCAAGCTCGATCTCGGCCAAAGTAAAGTACGATGCTTGGAAAAAGAATCCCGGCTCACACCCAAACTGGCTCAATTACTTGAAGTATTCATGCACAACCCGGGGCGTTTGATGACCCGAAAGAAACTCATCCGCCAGGTATGGCACACAGACTACATTGGGGACACGCGTACTCTTGATGTGCATATGAGCTGGCTTCGACGAGCGATTGAGCCGGATCCTATGAGACCTCACTTTCTGAAGACCATTCGGGGAATGGGTTACCGTCTCGACTTGCCGCAAGAGTAATAAAGAGTAAAAGATCTTTTCTTGCCCCGGCTGACGCCTGCCGGGGCATCTTTTGTTTTAAGGGGTCATTTAAACGACCGTCTAGGTGCCAGACGTGTTCTGACTCCCAGGAATGATCTTTGTGTGACCGGGGAAATACAGGATTAAAAGGAAACCTTGATCTTGCGTGTGGTCAGGCCTGAACGACTTTGCGAGTCAGAGGCACGGATGCAGAGGGTGTGGGTTCCAGGTTGATCGTATGTAAAACCTAATTGGAGATCAATGAAGTCTTCCCGCCAAGGTCGGACGGCTTGGGATTGACTGCAAAAAACGCGTCGGTCATAGTCCCAATCCACTTCCCACAGAACCAAGTTTTCAGGGAATATATCGGGGGATGCCTTGTCGGATTGCAGGCCCTCAAGCTTCATTGTGATCTGCGCACCTGATTTGGAGAGCGCGATCAGTAGCTGCAACGACGAGCGGATTTTCTCTTCATCAGTTTTCCAAACCGTGAAAGGTTTGTTGACGTGTTTAAGCATGAATCGCCGGTAGGTTGTGTGAATAGCCGGAGGAGACTGATCGCAAGCCAGCCAACGTCTACCAAGACGGTCGGCGACAACCGGGGTCGTGCCTGAACCGCAGAAGAAGTCCGCCACCACCTCATCTGGGTTACTGGAGGCCAAAATGATGCGTTCCAGCAAGGCCTCTGGCTTTTGAGTTGGGTAGCCGGAGCGTTCCTTATGCAAACGAGCGACGACAGGGAAGTACCACCAATCTTCAGGAACTTTGCCCCGAGCCAGATCTGGTACTTTGCCAAATCCGGCTTTAGGGGAACTGGCGAAGGTCTTTACGGTAGAAGGATTATATGCTACGCGTACCGCGTCAGCGTTGAAGGTGTAGTCTTTCGACTTTGTGTAGACCAGAATTGTGTCGTGTTTGCGTTTAAAGGCGGAGCGAATGGGTGAAGGACCATGGTAGATCCAGACGATTTCGTTCAGCAACCTATCCGGTCCGAATATTTCGTCAAGCAATATGCGGGCATACGCGGAAGCATGCCAGTCCAGATGAAGATAGAGCGTGCCCGACGGAGCTAAAAGTTGGTACATGAGTTGCAGGCGGGGGTGAAGCATATCGAGGTAGGCTGCGCCGTTTATCCAAGTATCACGATAGCCGTCTACCGTGTTCCATTCGGATGGACGGCGGGAATCCTCGCCGCGCCCGATGCGTGCAGCGTAGGCTTTACCGGTGAGGAAAGGTGGGTCGGCGTAGATCAGGTCAATCCGATCCTCCCATTCCGGTAGAAGCGCGGCCATGACGGTGAGATTGTCACCCAAGATCAACTGTCCGCCAAAATCCTCGGTGTGGTCAACACCGGCGGGATAGGCCTCTGTCTGAAGTTGAAGGTTGGCCGCTGATGGGTTTTGTGTGCGGCGACCAGCCCACTCAAGAAGGGCGAATGGTTTACGATGACGTCTTCGTTTCATGTAGTTGAGCCTACGGAATAAAGCAGTCGCAACCGGGAATAATAGGGATATATGGGGTGTGGGCAAAGCCCACACCCCATATATATCGTTCCTATTCTAGCACGTTGGCTTTTTTCGGTTCAGTCATTACTATTTACCACCAAATTACTTCTTGAGCGGGTCAGCCAACGAAGGCTGAAACCGATTGAGAGAGCGGCGTCATCCGAGGCTACATCACTCTAGGCGCCTCAATACCTAAAAGACGTAAAGTATTTGCCAGGGCCTGCCTAGCGGCGGCGGTGATACGCAAACGGGCATCCTTCATTTGTTTGCTCTCCGCTTGGAGCACACGGACGGTGTGGTAGAAGCCGTGGAAAGTTTTGGCAAGTTGGTGAGCGTAATTCGCCATATGCAATGGTTTATAGTCCATTGCCGCCTGTTGCACGATTGCTGGAAAGCGTGAAATCAACTCA
Organism: Anaerolineae bacterium; assembly: GCA_030605795.1. Lineage (GTDB taxonomy): Bacteria > Chloroflexota > Anaerolineae > Anaerolineales > E44-bin32 > DUEZ01. The sequence continues at coordinate 34,549 of JAUWHR010000013.1, forward strand.
ATCAGCTGCACCTCCATTGGCATGAGCTCATACTCGAACGATGCTTCTGAAGGTAGAGAACCAGCCTTTCTGAGGATGCTGTTTGCCCGCACGTGGGCATTCTGTATGTACGGCGCCGTCTTGCCGTCAAAGCTCAGTGCGCTATCCCAATCAAATACAATATCCTTGTTGTTGTCCACCGAAAGCAGACTGTAGATCAGTGCTCCGAGACCTACTTGACGGGCGACTTCCTTGCGCTGTTCTTCAGGCAAATCAGGGTTCTTTTTGGCGATAATATCCAATACCCGTTTCTGAGCCTCGGCGTAAACGTCCATAAACAAGATGATGTTGCCTCGGCGGGCTGACATTGTGCCTTCGGGGAGAGTGACGAAGCCGTAGGCGAGATGATAACACTTGGAGGCTTGTGGGAATCCCCATAGTTCGAGGATTTTAAATACCTGCTGAAAGTGAAGGCTCTGCCGTACATCAACCACATATACCGAGCGATCGACGTTGTATTTCTCGAATTTTCGTTTTGCTAAGGCGAGGTCTTTTGTCGAATACAATGTCGTGCCATCACTGCGGAGGATGACCGAAGTGCGGTACTTCTCCTTGCTCAGCCCCAACTTCTCATCGATCTTGACGATCACCGGTCCTTCAGGACGTTCATCCTCGGCAATACCCAAGTTGATCAACTCATCGACTATCGCTTTTGCCGGTTCGTCGACTTCGCTTTCGAAGAAGAAAACGTCAATTTTCACCCCAAGTATCTTCAGGATCTCATCCAGCTCGTTAAGGCTCCATTGACGCGTCATTCGCCACAAATCCCGGACTTGGGAATCGCCAGCATCCCACATCTGATACATTTCGCGGCGCTCAGCTTCATAAGCCTCTCGCTGAGCTTTTTCTTCCTCTGTTTCACTCTCTTTGGGCGTTAACAACGCTGTAGCCTCAGAGTAAATGTTTGCCAACCACTGACCGCGTTGGTGAATGCCTTCCGGCTCCTGTTCCCGATAAAATTTCTGATAAGCCCACATGCATGTGATGACGCCCAATCCGATGTCGCCCGGATATGAAGCTCGAATGGTTTCGAAACCTGCGAATTCAACCAGGCGGGAAAGGGATTCGCCTAATACAGTATTGCGGGCATGCCCGATGTGGAAGGAATGGTGGGTGTTGGGCTGCGCGTACTCGACCATCATCCTCTCGCCATTAGGAGCGCCGCGACCGAAGTTTTCGCCCTGCTCGAGGACTGTGTTTACCACACGGCGAGTGTAGACCGCCGGATCGATATAGAGGTTTAGATAACCACGTTCAGCTTCTATACGAGCGAAATTTTCAACCGGGCTTATTTCGTCGAGAATCGCCTCGGCAATCTCATGAGCCCGTGCCTGTACGTTTACCTCTTTCCCCGCGCGAGCCTCAGCCGCCGCGGCTTGAAAGCATGCGTTGGTGCCAAACCCCCACTGGCCCTTGAAGGGAGTAGGCATCCACTCAATTCGATCCGGGATGGGGATCTTTAAACGCTCAAGTGCGCGTTCGATGATTTGTGTCGCCAGGGATAGCTCTGGATCGAACATGTAATATTCCTTGGGCTGTTGCGATTATAGCATGCAGACGGCACTAAAACGCGAACACGACGCACCACCTGGTGCGTCGTGGATTGCATATAAGTGCCCCAGCAATGGATATTGACTAAGAGGTCTCCTCCAACGTAGCCAGGCGCTTCATAAGCCGGCTCTTACGGCGGGCAGCATTCTTGCGATGGATTACACCTTTGGACGCGGCCCGGTCTAATTTGCTGACCGCTTGCATGACTGCTTCGGCTGCTAATTCAGTGTCGCCCGCTTCAAGAGCTATGCGAGCACGTTTAACGTACGTGCGTGCTTGGCTATGGTGGACTCGATTGCGTATATGGCGTTTGATATTCTGTCGAATTCGCTTCTTCGCTGAAGGTGTGTTTGCCAATGTGCACTCCCTGGATAGTCAATCTCACAATATAGAATTTTAGCCCAGGCCGGGCGTTATGTCTAGGGTTCGCCTTTACTACCGACGCGAAGAGGAAACTGCACCACCACATAGGATGAACGCTGGGCATAATATTGAAGGGGATGCGCCAACCGTGCCTTTAGCCAAACACTTTCATGTTCATAACGACGTAATAAGCACTTGGTCATGAATTGTGCTGGTATAGGATTCCACCAGAATCTAGATATTTATTTCTCGATGCCCTTGCATGTAATGACCATGAGTTGCAAGTTCTGAGTTTTATAAGACATCGGAGTTATTTGATCTTGCTCCCCAATCGGCTCCATGACATGGGTGGAACTCTGCGTGTTAGCTTTGCATATGCAAAGCTCAATCAATCTAAGGGAGTTTCAAGCGAGGTCAATATCGCTTCGAAAATGGGTTGGAGGGTATCTAGGTTTTCCGCGGTGGCAACCGTTTCCACGATGAAAGCGCGCTCACCACTATCGGCGACAATAAAATGATAAACCCAGTGAACACCCGCTGAGTCGAGGCCACTGACTAATACCTCAACTGGATCTCCACCTTCGTGTTCGATGGGGACGACGACCGGGTCGCTTACTTCTTCCATGCGGATGTCAACCAGATTATTTGCTAATTGAGCTGTTGATTGCCCGTCTGTGAGTGGGAACCAACCCATTGAAATCTGCGCCCAGCCATCCGGGCTGGTGAACGCGACGATGTTCTCCGCTTCTGAAATCGACCAATTGGATGGATAACTTAGGCTCAGGCCAAGGGATGAGCTGGAGTACAGAGTTGTTGCTGGGGTGGAGGTAGGAGCCTGAGTGAAGGTAGGAGCAGGAGAATTAGTAATAGTTGGGGATGGGATAGAAGTGACCGTTGATGTCGGTGTCTGGCTAGTCTCAGGAGTGGCATTAGGCGTTTCGGGAAATGGGTTTACAGCTGTGAGTAGATGCTGTAAACAGCCCCAGGACAAGCAGAAACCTGAGAGTAGGGGAATATTTCTTGTCACAGGTAGGCGAATTTTGACTCATTAGATATCCGATCGCGCTTTTCTTTTGTCGGTTGGTGGAGGAGACCTAGCTATATCTATGATAAAAGGCGGCTACTATCGGGAAAAGTACGAACAGCGCCTTATTCCGACTTGGGTTGCAGATGCTCCGGGACGTCGACGATGTAGATTGCGTTTGCTCCTGATACGGCACCAAACGTAAAAGCGATATAACGACTATCAGGCGACCAGGTTGGATAGGCTAACTCGTGAGGTGTGGTTTGTGGGAAGAGCGACACAGGATCAGATCCATCTGCGTTGGAGATGATCAATCGGTTTGGGAGATCTCCGGCGCTCGCTTTGGAGGTATAAGCCAATTTGCAGCCATCCGGTGACCAAACGGGGAAGCATGCCAAGGATAGGAAGGGTGAAAAAGGTTTATGAGAACCTATAGTGTACGATTCAATGTTGACACAACTTGTAGTAAATGGACTATCACTCCGTAGTAGAGTTCGCTCATTTGGTGATAGTGCATAGGGCCAATATATGCGATCTTCGTTAGTGAAAGGAATTTCCTGTTGAAACTCACCACTATCGAGTGAGAACCAACCTAAGGCAAACATGTCATCCTTAATATTGTGAATCATGAGAATGGAAGTGTCGTCCTTGTTCCAGGCAATAACCCCACCAGTGATTTCCACGTTGGTTAAAGTATGTGAAGTTAATTTGTAAGCCATCTTGTGATAGTAGGAGTGGGCCAAAGAAGACCCTTCTTCGGGTATCCGTTCTTCTACTAACAGGAGCAGCCGTGCACCATCAGGTGACCAAATAAGGGGGTAGCCAGTAATTCGATTGGATGTAATTGATTGAAGATCGATCGTGAGAATATATCCAGTGTCAGAATCGATCAGAATTGCATCCTCGTTACCACTACACCTTGGTTGATATTTTTCGACCGGGCAACGTGTCGCAGCGATATATTCACCAGTTGGAGACCACATAAGATTTTGGTAAAACGCGTAATCAGATGTCATTTGACGGACACCTTCCACGGGAAATGGCCCAGGTGTGGGTGGGGAAGGTAGTTCAATACTACATGCGAATGTCGTGATCAGGAAAAGCAGAATGATTAGAAGAATTGGTATTGATTGTTTCATTGCACTATTAGGTTTATATATATTTCCGATCAAGAGGACCTTCCTTTGATCGCTCTACGAAATATCAAATTAGTTTGTCATCGTATCAAGTTATGTGAAACCTTGCCGTATTCTTACGGGTGCAATCTGGTGTTTTGTGACTGCAGCAGAACACGATGTGTTTCATCAAGTATAGGGCTAACCCTGAGAGTTGGAGTTGGAATTTGATAACGGTTTCGCGAAGGAAAAGGAATTTATGCTAGGATTTCATCCACGGTTGGATCATTTCCGTGTAAGAATCCAGGCTCATTGTTGTTATGTTTATATTTCTCGTCGTTATTACCGTTAGTCCTCGCCTCGTTCTGACTTCGGTTGAAGGTGCTCAGGGACATCGATTATGAATAGGTTAGAATCATGCAATTGGGTGTACCCTGATCCGACCAATCCATATACTAGTGCGATTTTCGTTCCGTCTGGTGACCAGGCGGGGTCGCGGATTTGGTAGTAAGCAACCATTGGTTCTATTATTCGCTGAGGGTTTGAACCATCCGCATCGGCAATGGTGAGATAAGTCGGATCAAGGGAAAATGGATTCTTGACCGTGTATGCAAGCTTACTGCCATCCCAAGACCAGGAGGGATTACACTCATGCATGTTGGTCGAATCTATAAACGGTATAGGACCTTCCGAATCAAGATTATACCTCCATATGCCTGAGCATTCAGATTCTGCTCCCATAAGGAGTACTCTCCCACTTGGTGAGGATGAATAAGGTCCAACCATAAGAATTTCATTTCCTGAGGGTGTAAGAGCAAAAACATCCTGCATGCCCTTGATTGGTGTCTTCGAAATCACCTCGCCAGTTATTGGATCGATCCAACCTATACCAATTTGCACTTTATCCTCTGTCAGTGGGCCGAGAACAAGGGTTACAAGTATGGAGCCGTCTCTTAGCCAAAATGGGTCGCTGCAGGTCTTGCACTCGAATTGCTGCCAGGTGTAATCGGCTAGCGATAAAATGGTGAGATTATTCGTGGAAGTTTTCGGGTCTCCTTCGGAATTCCGGGAGAAGAATGCCAATTGGCTGCCATCGGGCGACCAAGTAGGATCTACATTGATTGACCCATCTCCAAGATCGATGACATCCATCTGGCCTGATATTACGTTAATGAGGACGATTGCCCAATCTTGATCATATGGTCCAGTAATTAATTCTGTATCGGTATTACGTTCTATAGCGATAATTTCACCATCAGGCGACCAAACAGGGGATTCATAAAGGTATGGATCGTCGGTCAGTTGGCGCTCGCCGGGCACATTGAAAGGTGGAGGCGTCGGTAGAGGTGGGATAGGGGTAGTTGTTTGGGGAGTTGTGAATTGACAAGCTGTAGAGGTTGATATCAACAAGCAAAGTAACAGGCTAGAGAGGGTATATGAGGACTTACCACGCTTTAGTGAAGGCGTAAATATAGTAATTGCCTTCATAGACCTGCTGTCTTTCTTGAAGTTGGTGTGCTCATTCATGTACCACTGCCGCTTTCATCGGTTGGGGGTGGAGTCGATGTATGCGTGGGAGTAGAAGTTGGTGTGGGAGTAGGAGTTGGTGATGGAGTAGGAGTTGGTGAGGGAGGGGGAGTCGATGTTGGTGTGGTTGAAGTCGTTGGAGTTACCGAAGGTGTAGGTGTCGGTGTGCTATATTGTCCTGTATTGGGATCGATTAAGTTGGGGTCGATGTGTTCCAAGTTGCCAGTGGCAGCGATGTTGTGTACATGGTTTATCGCATTGTCGGATAGACCCATCTCACTAAGCCAATGTTCCCATCCTCCATCCGGTATGCGATGGTCAACCACTCCCATTTCGACAATGTAGTTCTTCCTATAAACATCTACATGGTTGTATTGCTTCACAATGTATCGATTTGCGTTTACTGCATCATCGTTAGTTAGAGTAGCGAGGTCATTTGAAATATCTACTAATCGACTGTTGATGAATCTTCTTCTGTCCACGGAAATTGTCGGATCTGATAATTCTGCGCTTAGCAAATCGTACTCAACTGTACCGCCTACAATATATGCGAGCACCTCCATATAATTTGTGGAGTCACCCACTAACCTACTTCTTGGCTGAGATAATCTTGGTTCACCGCTAGGCCAGTAAAGAGGATCATCAAATTCTCGTTGAAGTGAGTGAGTCAACTCGTGTGCAAGCAATCCTGCTCCTGCGGGAGTTTCTATTTCACTATGATTGATATAACGATCAGCCAGAAAAATCCTGTTTGTCCAGGGTGAGGCACCACCACCGCTCATGATAAATGACACCCTAATTTCTCTTTGTGCGATCAGGTCTGCAAGTTCTGCACCTACTGGGGAAAATGGATCCCCACTGGGAGCCACGGCTGACATGGCTAACAACCCCGCCGTAATCGGACCATCAGCAGGTAACCCCGGTTCCTGAACAAGGAAGATATATTCTCTCATGTAATCCGCAGGCGCGTTCTGGGCTTGTAAAGCCTGGTATTGTGTAATATCAATGAGGTTGATTAAGTTCTGTCCACCAATTCTGGATTGATCGAGGATTGAGTACATTCGTTGGTTAACGTTCAAGTCGTACCAGTTCCAGACATTCGATGCACCGGTTACAATCGACGACCACCATGGCGGAGACCATTTCTCCTCCTCTCCTTCGCCATTCTCGTCTCCCGGTTCTTCAATCAGGTAACCCAAACGCAGATGTCGCTCAACCTTTTGCCAGGGAAACAGCGCGATTTGGGTATAGGGAGT